>JAUWYR010000073.1 GCA_030615745.1 Candidatus Zixiibacteriota bacterium
TAGGTTCCAGCTTTTTTTAGTCTCCGGTTCAAAAACAAACAACTGACTCTCTGACCAAGAAAACCATCTGTTGCAGAGCAATTTGCCATCCGAGTAATCTATTGGGCTGAACCATTCATCTTCAGTATAAAGAGTGTCCAGGTTCCCGGTTGAGATAGTATACTTAACAAGGGTTAAGCTCTTCATATCGTTAGAGATTAAGAAAAATTCATCCTCATTTTTGAAGACTACAGACCGATACATAATATTCTCATCCTCTAAGAGAGGCTTCCACTTCCCCTCTCTGTCAAAAAGATGAACGTCAAATCTCTCAGATCCGTATTTCATCACTCCGACCAAAACGAACTCTCCCGAGGGAAAAACATCGAAATATCCAATGGAAAGCCCTATATCAGTCCAGTTATTAGGGGTGATCTGGTGAGGCCATCCCATAGGTCTGTCCACATAGAAAAGGGCATCGGTTTCACCGGTGATCCTCATAGTGAAATAAATCCTTCCAGTGCTATCTATCCGGGGGCTTCCAACGTAATCGATACTCAAAAGAAAGCTCAAATCGCGGTAAACAGAATTCCACAGCTTAGATTTTTCCAGAGTGCTTATGGTGAATGCATTACAACTGTCGATGTAAGCCAAAATTTTTGTGGTATCCTCGGTTATCCAGGTATCAACTTCTTTTAGAAGTTTTTCTACTTTATTCTGTGCCAGAGAAAAAGAAGCCCAGAAAACCAAGCTTATGACAAAAACCAGAAAATCGATTCGAAGAATCCTTCGGATTTTTTTGAAACTAAGCATAACAATTCCTTTGGTTTAAATTTGATTCATCCAATTCAAATAGCAAACTTATCATTATCATCATCAATTTAAATCATTTTGTCAATGATTAAGATAAAAAAATCAAATATTTAACTTGACAAATAGGTTTTTGCTTTTATTTTAACTATCAACTATGAACTAAAAACTAACAACCATCCCGGGGCTGTAGTTCAGTGGGAGAACGTCTGACTGGCAGTCAGAAGGTCACGGGTTCGAATCCCGTCAGCTCCACTAATAAATTGGTTGATGGTTCATAGTAGATAGTTCATAGAAGTTTTCTATAATATAGATGATCAAAATAAAAGTCTAAAATTCTTTCTCGAAAAGGAGTTCATATTAAAAACTTAGCAAGGAGGTTGTATAGAGGAATTTGTAAAAATGGATTAAAATTTAAAAAATCTCTGTCGAAAAATATAATGGGGGTGGCTAATTGAAATGACGGTTTCCTCAGCCCCCCTCCGTTGTTTCAATTCAAGCTGCCCTCATTTTTTTGAAACTGGAATGTAAACCTTTAGGTTTACTCAAATTTTAATTATCAATACAATTTCACTTAAAGCTTTTTTAGACAAATTTAATAGTTTATCTTTAAACTTATCAGATGCCTAAAAAAATTTCTTCCCTTCTATCGGTTAAAAGAGAAAAAGCGGAATGTTTATCACAAAAGACGAACTTAACCAAATCTATCTGTTTAATCTGTTGGGATAAAAAAAGCCCCAAGCAAATCTAATCGTCAGTCAGGGTTGCCCTCACCCCTGAATAGTCAAAATTTATGGCAAATAAACCACCTTGAGACAAGGTGGGACTACCTAATACAGGATGAAAAAGTAACCCACGTTGTCCCCAACGTGGGTCAAATTAAGCTCAAGGTTGGTAGTTTTGACAATTATGCGGCGCAGGTCCACCTTTCAACAAATAGTTGGCTAAGTATATAACGTCAGCCAGGTTTATTACTCCATCCCCACTGGCATTAGCCCGACAAATTGGGTCTGGTGGCGGGTTTCCGCCTTTAAGCAAATAGTTTGCTAAGTAGTAGAGATCTAATAAGTCTGTATTGCAATCTCCGTTGGGGTCGCCGCAGACAAAATTACTTTGCCCCGGCGAAACATCATCCCCCCAGAAAAATCCCCACTGGTCTGCTCCATCAGAACAGCGACCAAAGGAGGTATCAGAATATTGAGTCCCAAAGGAGAGGGAATCAATGAGTATATTCTCAAACACATCAGCCGCAAATAGTCCGATCACCTCTCCATTTTTCTCCAGCTTGAAGTTGGTATGCAAAGGACCCTCTCCTACCTCAGCGTCTGCCCAGAACAGAAGAAATCCATCCGGAGCTATCACTGTATCCGGAATCTGCCATTTGGTGGGATCAGAAAAATCATCTGTCAGATACATTCCACCTAAGTTCATCGTCTCAGCTCCAGGATTGTACAACTCCAGCCAGCCATCGTAGTCACCTGCTTCATCCTGTATGAAACTATAATTATCTGCCATAAACTCGTTTATGAAAATCG
>JAUWYR010000070.1 GCA_030615745.1 Candidatus Zixiibacteriota bacterium
GGTATTTTCAAATAAACCAAAACAGTTATCTGATAAAATTAAAAAAAGTAAGATCAATAGGATTATATGTTTTAGCATTTCATCAAAAATGTAGAGGAGGGGCTTGTTGAGCCTGGCGAAATCCCGATTTATCGGGGTCCCCTCCCTTTATTTTTTTGCCACCACAACCGTGGTTTTTAAAAAGCTTTTCTTTTCTCCCTGAACTTCAACAAAGACCACATAGATCCCAGCCCTGACTTTCCTATTCTTATCATCTTTTCCATCCCAAAAAATAGTACCGCTTGCAAGAGGCTGTTCTTCGACCAGAGTTTTGACCAATCGACCTTTAACATCATAAATCTTTATTGATATCTCAGATTTTAAAGGGATGCTGTAGTCAAAGATTGCACTATCCTCGAATCCATCCCCATCCGGAGAAAACGGATCAGGAGAAATGGCCAAATTAACATCATCTGTATATTTTAGTGAAATACTATTTTTGTTACAGGGAGTAGCACCCTCCCCATACACACATCTCCACCAGTTATCCTCATCATCTGAACTTTTATCATAATCGACCCTTTCCCAGGAAACACCATTATCCCAGCTTTTGGTGTAAGAAACCTGATCCATTATAAAACCTAAGCTGTCTTTTAAAATAATCTTATCACCGGTGTTGTTTAAAGTGCTCCACCCCTTTTGTTCAATTATTGAACACTCGGTTTGTGGAAAACAAAATTGGAATTTATTCAAATCCTCTGTGATAATCAAATAATTGTAAGGTTCGATCAAAAATTCATCTTCTGTTATTATATCTTGCTTTATTGAATCGCCTAAAAGCCAGTTTTTAATAAAGATAGAAGAGTCAGTTCGATTAAAAAGCTCCACCCATTCCGCTCCGTCTGATTGAGGATTGGGCAAAAACTCATTGATCACCACTTCAGGAATCTCTCCACTTATTTTAACATTGATAAATGCCAAGTTATTATAGACTTTATCATCCTCACCTATCTCAGCATAAAACCTGTAGCTTCCTTTTGAAAACATAAGATCAGAAAAGAAAAGTAGGGAATCTTCTGGAGCAAGTGGGAATATATCTTGAGGTAAAGATATCATCTCATCTGTGGTCAACTCTCCATCGAAATTATAATCAGAATAGAAAGTGATGGTATTTGCCTCAGACCTTTGGGTACCCACATTACGAACCAGGGCATTCAGCCTGAAAAGCTGATCTTCTTTTGGATTTTCCGGAGAAATAAATAAATCATCCGATTTTATCGAAAGGTCATTCTCAGCAGGGGTAACTGAGTTGAGTCTACCCGGAGTGGATCCAATGTCATAAATACAAGCTGTCCAATTATCCAATCCATCCCCTGAATCGGGATATATCTTCTCCCAGGATATACCATCCCCGCAATCTTTGTTCCAGGTAAAAGAACAGGTATTATTTTCAGGGTCGATTAAAGTTACAACCCCTGTGGAGTTTGTAAGTGATAGTTTTATCTCAACTGTTAGGAAATCCTCGATTTCAGAATCTCCCCAGACCCCTGTGTTATCACCCCAAAACCCTTCAAAGCTTACAGAGTCAGGAGGAGACGTTACCAACTTTCGAGCAAGGACTAAATATCCTTTGCCTGGGATAATTGTTCCAGAGGGAAACTCTGTTGTATCAGATTTGCTTACAAACTTAAACCCACCCAGGTCAAAATCATATGAGTTTAAGTTGTAAAGCTCAACCCATTCTAACTTGGTATATGATTTCGGCTCATTAGCCAAGACCTCGTTTATCACGATACCTGAAGAATTCGTCTGAGAAAAGTTTTCTTGATATAAAATTATAAGAAAAACCAGAAATAGCTTAAAAAAAACAAAAGTCTTTTTCACAATTCCACCAGAAGTTTTAATCTGAAACCTTTAGTATCCTCTTTTTTTTCGTCTCTATAGAATTTTTTGAAAAAATAAGCTGAAAAGTAATAATTTTTGAAAAACTCAATCTCCTCCTGCAGATATAACTTGAAGTAAGTATCACCGGATGCGGAAAAATCCGGGTCTGTGATTTTTAGCCAGAAGGTTAAATCAAAAGGGAAAAGAGTGAAAGTCTTCACCTTCAAACCGAAATCGCCATATCTTTTTGTTCTCTTTTCCAATTTTTTAAACCTCAAGTTGCTCCTTAATAAAACATAGCTTTTTTTCTCAAACCAAAATTTAGTCTCAGAGGAAAAGACCTGATAATCTTTACCACCTAAATCTATCTCATCGCTCAAAAAGTAATGAAATTGAGAAAAAAGCTTTTTGGAAAAAAAGTATCCTAAACCAAATTTTGTTTTCAATTTCTCATTTTCATCTTGATTTTTTCTCCACTCAGTAAATGAAAAATCAAAAAAAAGCTTTGAGGTAAAATAATATTTCGATTTGAACAGAATCCCTTTCTCCCCCTTTCTTCTGTCCCTGTAGGAAAAGTCTTCTAATAAGTAAATCGTCTCGTAATCGGGGTTTGAGATTCCTCCGCTATGTGGATGCAAAAAATCTTTCGAATACCACCAAAAAGCAAGCTCTGTAAGATATTTTTTTTCTTTCTGGATAAAATCAACTGCCCAAGCTCCCTCTCCATTCAAAAGGTTTGCATACTCTGATTTTAGATTGAATCTTTTTGAGCTTAAATCAAAATAGAAGCTTAAGCAATCATCTTTGAAAATTTCATTTGAGTTTTTTAGCAAAGCTTTTGAAAATAAGGCTCCGAATCTGAGCTTTTTATCCGAAGGATTCATAGAATACTTGTAATTTAAATCAAAAGCATAAAGATTGTCAGTAGTTTTTCCATATTTATTTCGGGAAAAGGTTAGGTCCAAATTGAAATGGTCAAAATCTGTCTCAAGATAAACCCCGTTAAACCTTCCTTTTGTGGGATAGATAAAGGAGTTCTTAGGTTTTTCGTTTGAAGAGTTGTCAGAGTAAAAAAATGGATGATATCCCAAGTTTATCCCCAGACCTTTTTTGTAATCAAAGTTACCCACCTTGATTTTTGAAAAATATCTTATATGCGAAGCATTCTTCGAATTCGAAAACTCAACCCACCTTCTTTTTGTTAAAAAGTCTTTTGAACCTGAGTTTTCCCCTTCCCATCCAAAGGAAAATCCTTTTTTACCTTTGAATCTTATTCTACAAAAGTTCTCAAGATAATCTTTCTCCGTAAATTCCTCTTTTGTCTGGCATAAGAAATCACCTTCCCACTCTTTTTCCCCTTTTTTCAAAAATTCTGTAAAGGCTAAGATTTTATCTTCGATAAAAAAGGGTTTTTTTTGCCCTTTGACCTCTTCGATATCGATTAAGGAAAGGTCAGGGACAAAAATTATCTTTGAGAAGTTTTCTGTTGACAAATCGATTTTCGATCTTATCAAATCCAAGAGCTCCAGATATTCATCCAGAGTCAAATCGCCCTGCTCAAGCCCTTCTTTTAAATCTTCTTCGGTCTCGTAAATCTCAGGGGAGATAACTTGAGCCGGGGAGGATGAAAACTTAGCTGAAATGAAAAGGATTAAGAGGAAAAAGAAAACTTTTTTCATTAAAAAAAATCGATCAAATTTTTTGCCCAACCCTGAACCTCGAGTGCAAACCCCACGTTCATCGGGGATGTTATCATCCCCGATAAGATTCACTCTTATGGTGGATGCCTGCCCCTTGCCGGGCAGGCAACCTGTGTTTTCAAATCACCGCACTTATTGTTTTGTTATTTATAAATTAATAAAAAAGGGGAGAAAAACAAAGAAGTTTTTTGAAAAAATTATCGGTAACACAGGTTATCTCAAACTGTGTTGTAGCTAAAAGATTAGACCGCAAAAATCCATCGCCCCTTACCGAAATCAAAATAATAGTGTGAAGTCGGTTTCGTAATTATCTCACCTGTTGAACCCCTGTACTTAATCTTAATAGCAACAGTAAGAACTGCATTTCTCTCCTTAGGGGTAAGATTAGGAGATTTCCACATCCTCTGCAAATCCGCGAGAGAGGCAGATAGATATGCGTATGCCGAAGGTCAAGAGACATCAAGAGATAAAGTAATCTCGGAAGTGGATGAGGGTTATCTTAAGGTTGGAGAGGCTGCTTTTATTTTAGGATTGAGCCAGCGTCAGATATACAGGATAAAAGCACGTGTGCAGAAAGAAGGGCCCAGAGGAGTAATCCATAAGAGCAAGGGGAAAAGGCTCCTCGCCA
>JAUWYR010000072.1 GCA_030615745.1 Candidatus Zixiibacteriota bacterium
ACATTGCGGACATCGTTTTTGTGCATTTTTGACATCCTTTATTGAACTGCTTTAACAAACTATAACTAAAATAGCCATAATATATTTAAAAACAAGATACTTACAAAACTCGACAGCAACACTTTTTATCCTTTAAGCCCATTGCGAGGCGATGAAGCAATCTTAATAAGTTCCTTTGAAAATAGAGAGATTGCCACGCTCACTGCGTTCGCTCGCAATGACAGAATATGGTTTTTTAAACAAGCTCCTCTGTTTACTGGCTCCTGCCTACTGTTTACTGTTTACCGTTTACCGTTTACAGCCTACTGCCATCTCAAAGTCAACCTTCCTGTTTTTTTGCCCAGATTCTCCATAAACCGCAATGCATAATGGGAAGCGATTAAAAAAAGAAAACATAAAAAAGCCAATATCCCAATTTCTAAGTTAACATTTAAAAATCCCATCTCAGCTCCCTTTTTGAAAGCTAACTGTCGCATTCCATCAAGACCCAAAGTTAAAGGAATAAGTGATGCTGTCAGGGCTAAGGTGAATCCCAAACTTTTAACCGGGAAATAGAATCCAGACAGAAGATATACCGGCTCCTGAAAAAGATTGACTCCATGCCAGGCTTCCCTTCCATAGATCATGAAAAGCGATGAAAAAAGCATTCCTAAACCATAAAGTGCGATCTGAGTAAGGATGAATATTAAGAAGAGTTTTCCAAAATCTATCACCCTAAAATCTATTTTGAAAAGAATGCTTCCTAAAAGGAATACCGAGCCTGCCCGCACAGTGGCATATACAAATCCGCCTGAAGCCATTCCCAAAAGTATCGACATTCGGGAGATAGGAGCAATCATATAAAGGTCTAAATTTCCGATCTCCTTCTCCCAATAAAACTGTGAAGCCATCGACCACAATACGCTCATCCAGTAAGCGCTCATAGCCCCACCTAAAACGACAAATCCGGTGAACTCCTCAGGAGCATTTAATGCCTTATAAACATAGACAAAAGCAGCTGTGCTTAAAAGTGGTAACAAAGTTTCGGAGATAACCCAGCTCGGCTCCCTGTTTCCCGCTACAACCCTCACGTAAGCTCTGGCTAAAACTGCCCTGAGGTTTGTCTTAAAATCAGTTTTCATTTTACTAAAACCCTTCTTGTTCAAGCCCTTTCCCAACCAAAGAGACAAATACATCTTCCAGGGTCGGCTCCACCTTTGATAGAGTTATAATCTTAGACCCATTCTCACTCAAAGCTTTAGTTACGTTGGAGATAAAAGAATCATCTACCAATATGAATTTAAGCAATGTTTTCCCGACATGATGTTTGTGTTCAAAAGCGAAGTTTTTTATCCCGGGTATGGAATTAAAATTCTCCAAGCCATTGGTTAAAAGATTCACCTCGATATGGAAAACTGCATCTCTCTTTAAGGCTCTCTTTAGATTCGATGGAGAATCATATGCCATCACCTTGCCCTGATCGATTATTGCTAATCTGTCGCAGAGCTCATCTGCTTCAGCCATATAATGAGTTGTTAAAAGAACAGTCTTTTGAGGGTTTTCCTTGACCCATTTTTTTATATATTTCCTCACATCTCTCGATATTTGAACATCTAATCCCAGAGTAGGCTCATCTAAAAATAAGATCTCAGGGTCGCAGACAAATCCTCTTATGATATTCATCTTCTGTCTCATTCCAGAGGATAATTTTCCAATTTTGGTCTTGGCGAATTTCTCCATATCTAAAAACTCAAGCATCTGGTCAATCCTCTCTCGGGCAACTCTGGTAGGTATTCCATAGAATTGTGAGAACATCCATAAAGTTTCTTTAACTGTGAGTATTCCATAGCCAGAGGTCTCTCCTCCTGTTACCATATTGATTATTTTTCTCACCTTCTCCGGATACTTCACAACATCGATTCCATCAACGAAAGCTTTTCCAGAGGTGGGCAGAAGAAGAGTGGACAAAATCTTTATCAGGGTAGTCTTACCTGCCCCGTTGGGACCTAAAAGGCCGAAAAGCTCCCCTTTTTTTATAGTTAAATTCACATTGTCCAGTGCCGTCACCAATCCGTTGCTTTCTTCTTTTTTTGCCTTTTTAACCTTAAAAGTTCTGCATAAATCAAAAGTCTGGACTGCAAAATCTTTTCTCATCGTAATCACCTTTCTCTAAAAAAAACTCCGCGGCTTCACTGAGAAAGCCACGGAGTTTTAAAACTTTTTAACTTATCTCAGATCAGCCTCCTAAAGAGTGTGGGGGTACAAAAATGGATATAGCACTCCCCATGCAATTTTTGTCATTTGTCCATAACCTGATCACAGCAACTACCTCCTAAGAGACTGTTATTTTAATAAAACAAAAACAGATTTTTTGTCAAGTAAAAAATTATATTTTGGGACAGGTATAGGTAGATGGTATCCACTTTTGTTCCGTTTTTTATAGGTGGAGTCAAGTAGTATTTCAAGTCTTATTGGTGGAAGATTGAGTATTTCTTGATCTATGTTTCGGAATCTCTCTTTCAATATCTCAACCGGAG
>JAUWYR010000018.1 GCA_030615745.1 Candidatus Zixiibacteriota bacterium
CCCCAGGGAATTCCATCCAATGCTGAAAAAGATAGCAGAAAAATATGACATACTTTTGGTTATGGATGAGATTCAGTCAGGAATGGGCAGAACCGGTAAGATGTTGGCTATCGAGCACTGGGGAGTTGTCCCGGATATAATAGCCTTAGCTAAGGCATTAGCTTCAGGGATGCCCTTAGGTGCTTGTGTTGCTCCAAAAGAGCTGATGTCCTGGGAGCCAGGAGCTCATTCAACCACCTTTGGAGGAAATCCCATCTCCTGTGCTGCCTCATTAGCCACGATTAAACTCTTAGAAGGCGGATTGGTTAATAATGCTGAGAAGATGGGCAAATTCATTTTAAAAAGGCTTAAAACCATCCGGGATAAATCTAAAATTATTGGCGATGTTAGAGGAATTGGTCTGATGATCGGAATCGAGCTGGTCAAAAGTAAAAAGACTAAAGAGCCAGCACCGGAATATGCACACTCTTTGGCACAGGAATGTTTTAGAAACGGTCTTATGATCTTAGAATGTGGACCTAATTCTGTGAGATTTATTCCCCCTTTGACAATCGATGAGGAGACTGCAGATATAGGTCTAAAGATATTTGAAAAATCCTTAGCCAGAGTGGAAAAATCCAAAAGATAAAGTTCTCTGGAGTATGCGAAGCATCTTGACGATAAAGCTTTAGCTTTATCTTTTCAGAGAAAAGTTATGTTCAATTTTTAAAAACGGAGCTCTGCCTTGAGACTTTACGAGTTTGAGGCTAAAAAGATTCTCTCTGAGTTTGGAATTCCTGTTCCACAGGGGAAAGTGATTACATCATCTGAGCAGGCGAAAAGGTTTGCAGAAGATCTGAAAAAACCTGTGGTCTTGAAATCTCAGATACTCTCCGGCGGAAGGGGTAAAGCTGGCGGGATAAAATTTGCACAGACTCCGGATGAGGCATATTCATCTGCTAAAGAGCTTTTTTCCTTAAAGATTAAAGGATTCCCAGTTGAGAAGATTCTTTTAGATGAGAGATTAGAGATAGAGAAAGAGTATTATATTGGAGTGACTTTAGACAGGTTGAATTATAAAATAGTTGTCATCGCAAGTTCAGAAGGTGGAGTTGAAATTGAGGAGATTGCAAAAAAACATCCTGAGAAGATAAAAAAAATTGGTCTGGATATAGATGAAAAGCTTTTTAGCTTTCAGGCTTTTGGTTTAGCTAAAATGATTGGAATCGAAAGCTCTGATATCAGGACAGTAGGTAATATTATTTTGACTTTGTGGAAACTTTACAAAAGATATGATGCGAAATTGGTTGAGATAAATCCTTTGGTTTTGACTAAGGATAAAAAAATTGTAGCCTGTGATGCCAGGATGAGCGTGGATGATGATTCTTTGTTCCGTCATCCTGAGCTTGAGAAGATGGGCGTGGAAAAACGCCACGAGGAAGGGGAGATGACCCAGAGGGAAAAGAAAGCTAAAGAGTGGGGTATACCATATCTGGATTTGGATGGAGAGGTTGGTATGTTTCCCGGAGGAGCGGGATTCGGGATAATGGGTAACGATTTTATCAATTATTTCGGAGGTAAACCTGCTAATTTCATGGATTCAGGAGGAGGACCAACACCTGAGAGATTAGCCCAGATGCTGGTCTTGTTAGATGAGAATCCCAAGGTGAAGGCGATATTCGGGGCAAGGTTCGGAGGGATCTCAAGGTGCGATGATTTTGCCAAAGGTGTGGTGATTTTTTTAAAAGAGCACGGTCTTTCCAAACCGATGGTCTTGAGGATGACAGGAAATATGTGGAAACAGGGTCTGGAGATTTTTGAAAAAGCAAAAAAGGATAATCCTGAGCTATTTAAAAATATAGAGATTCATGGTATCGGTACCCCGATCGAGGATATAGCTAAAAGGGCAGTGGAGCTGGCGAAGAAGGCGAAAAAGTAGGCAGTAGGCAGTATACAGTAGGCAGACAAAGAAAGAAAGTAGGCAGTATGCAGTAGGCAGTAGGCAGACAAAGAAAGGGACTTAGGTTTTGAGAAAAGGGAGCAAAAGAAGCATTTCGGTAGCCCACCTTGCCCCCAAGGTGGGCGAAGGCAAAAAGAGTTGAGACAAAGTTATGGCGATCTTAGTTGACAAAAAAAGCAAGGTGATTGTTCAGGGGATCACCGGGACTTCTGGCAGGTTTCATACTGAGAGGATGCTTAAATACGGGACTAAAATAGTTTCTGGAACCTCACCAGGAAAAGGAGGTCAAAAAGTCTTTGACCTGCCGGTTTACGATACTGTTGAGGAATGTGTTAAAAATCAAAATGCAGATACCTCAGTGATCTTTCTTCCTGCAAAGTTTGTTTTAGAAGCTGCGATTGAGGCTATCTATGCGGGGATAAAATTGGTTGTCGTTGTTCCTGAACATATTCCTATATTCGATATGCTTTTGATCAGAAAAGAGGCGAAAAAACATGGTTCAACAGTGATCGGGGGTAACACCGCAGGGATAATAACTCCTGGCGAGACAAATATTGGGATTATGCCAGACATAGCCTTTTCTCCGGGAAGGGTTGGAACAGTGTCGCGTTCCGGATCTTTAACTTACTATGTTGCTGATACATTAACCAGAACCGGATATGGTGAATCGACCTGTGTGGGATTAGGAGGAGATCCGGTCTTAGGTTCCACATTTAATGAGATTCTGTCTTTGTTCGAAGAGGATGAGAAGACCAAAGCAATTGTTCTGGTTGGTGAGATCGGTGGAGTTTATGAGGAGAAGGCAAAGGAGACCATAAAGAAAATGAAAAAGCCTGTTATTGCGATGGTTGGAGGGGTATTTGCACCCCAGGGCAAAAGGATGGGACATGCTGGAGCAATAGTTGAAGGAGAGATGGGGACTGCTCGGTCGAAACTCAAGGCTTTAGAGCAAGGTGGAGCGCATATTGCTAAGACTTTTTTGGATATACCGGAGATTTTGAGGAAGTTGAGGATTTAAAAGAAAGGTTTTTTATGGTGCTTGCCAGGTCCCCTGACCTGGCAAGATGAAGGTTTTCGTCGGGTCAGCCTGCCCGGCCAGGGGGGACCCGACGGGCACAAAAGGGATTTAGTTTGTAGGTCAAGCATCCCGTAGGGTGCTTGACAAAGCAAAATAAATATAGATTCTTTATCTCTTAGCTGTTGGAATCGAATTCAGTAAGAACAAGGAGAAAACATCAATGGAGTTGATAGGAATAATCATAGGAGCAATTGGATTAATCGTTGCTTTCTATTTCGGTATTAAATCATTGAAGACGAAGGTGCCTCCGGCACTTCAGCGTGACCTTGACAAAATAAAGACCCAACTGGATAATCTCAGCGTGTATGTGGATGGTCTTCCTCAAACTAAAGACAAAAAGAAGAAGGCTCTGTTTGAGAAGGGAATCTCTTTGATGACTGAGTATAAATATGAACAAGCTATCGATTCATTCAGGGAATGCTTGGGGCTGGAGACGGACGGAAGTGCGAGGTCCGCTTTATTCCTCTTGATAGGAAACTGCTTTTACTCCAAAAGCAAATGGGATCAGGCTATGGGGAGTTACAAAGAAGCCTTAGATCGGGCGAAGCAAGCGCAAGATGAAGAAGGTCAAGCCGCGGCCTTGGGAAATCTGGGCTTGGTTTATCAGGACAAAGGGGAATGGGAAAAGGCGATAGAGTTTTTTAATAACAGTTTGAAGATTAAAGAGAAAATAGGAGATGAGCATGGGATGGCTGGAACTTATCTTAATCTCGCAGTGGTCTATCGGCTTAAAGGTGATTGGGATAGGGCGAAGGAACTTCATGACAGGAGTTTGCAGATGTGCGAAGAAATTGGCGATGAGTATACGATATCACAGAATCTTATTGGTCTTGGTTTGGTCTATCAGTGTAAAGGGGAATGGGACAAGGCGATAGAGTTTTATAATAAGAGCTTGAAGATTAAAGAAAAGATTGGTGATGAGCGTGGGGTAGCTTCCATCTTTAATAATATTGCTGGGGTTTACTTCTCGAAAGGTAAATGGGATGAGGCAGGTGAGTTTTATGAGAACAGTTTAAAGATATATGAAAGAATCGGGGATGAATACGGCATATCTCAGAATTTTACCGGTTTGGGTAATGTGTACCAAGAGAAAGAGATCTGGGATAAAGCGGTTGAGTTTTATAATAAAAGCTTGAATATAAAAGGGAAGATAGGAGATGAGCATGGGATGGCACAAACTTTTAATAATCTGGGGTCGATTTATCAGGACAAAGGTGAATGGGCTAAGGCGATTGAGTTTTATAATAAAGATTTAAAGATAAGCAGAAAGATCGGTGATGAGCATGGGATGGCACAGACAAAGGCAAATATTGGAATCTTGTATAAGGAGCAAGGCAAAAAAGAGGAGGCAAGAAAATTATTAGAAGAAAGTTTGACAGTATTGGAGAGAATTGGTGATAGACATAATGCGGAGATTGTGAGAGAGCATTTGGAGGATTTGGAGAAAGAGGGGTCAACGGATTGAACTGTCAACGGATTGAACTGTCAACGGATAGAGCGGATTGAGCGGATTTGCAGAGGGGTAAACCCTCTGCTACGCGGATAGATCTGTAGGTCAAGCATCCCGTAGGGTGCTTGACTGAAAAATAAAATTATGTCAAGTGGTCTGCGATACACTTGACCTACAAAAAAATTTCTATGCAGGAGATTTTGGTAAAAGTTTATCGGGGAAAGACGGTTGAAAGTGTCCATTTTGGCTCTGTAGCTGTTGTTGACTCAAAAGGTAAACTTATCTATTATTTAGGCGACCCTTATTTTGTAACCTATCTCCGCTCATCTGCAAAACCCTTTCAGGCAATTCCTGTGATAACCTCCGGTGCAGAAAAAGAGTTCGGACTTTTTCAAAAAGAGATAGCAATAATTTCTGGTTCTCATAATGGTCAGAAAATTCATACAGATATTGTTAAAAGTATCTTAAAGAAAATCGGTCTTTCTGAGAGATATTTGCAATGCGGGACTCATATCCCTCATTATTATACTGCTAATAACATAAAACCTCCCAAGGACAAAAAATTCACTCAGATTCATCATAATTGTTCTGGAAAACATGCGGGGATTTTGGCTTTGTGTGTATATTATGGCTGGGATTTAAAGAGTTATTTGAACGAAAAACATCCTGCTCAGAAGCTGATTCTGAAATACATCTCAGAGATATGTGAATATCCAAAGAAAAAAATAAAATTGGGAGTGGATGGTTGTGGAGTTCCAGTTCATAGTATGCCTTTGTATAATATGGCGCTTGGATTTGCAAATTTGGTCAACTTTAAATCTAATGACAAAAAGATATCTTTTGCTTATAAGTTGATAGTTGATTCGATGAAAAAATATCCACAGATAGTCTCAGGTGTAGGAAGGTTAGATTTTGCATTGGCAAAAGCTTCAAATAATGTTATATTAGCCAAAGCTGGAGGTGAAGCTTTGAACTGCTCCGGTGTTTTAACAAAAGGATTGGGAATTGCGGTGAAGATATCCGATGGCACGAGAAGAGCAATTGCGCCTGCTTTGATTCAGGCTTTAAAAGAGATGAAGCTATTAAATAAAACTCAGATACAAAAATTAAAAAATTTTGCACATCCTCAGATTAGAAATTTCAGAGGAGATAAGATTGGATATATAAAAGCAGATTTCAGATTAAAAAAGAGAGGATAATTCGAAGGAGCTTGTATGAAAGATGAAATTTTAAAGCTTTTGCCAGAGATAAAAAAGATAAAGGATAAAGATTTAAAAGAAAAAGTTATTTTAACCTGGGAGGAGGGAATAAAATTGGGTGGCTGGAAACTTGACGATCTTGAAAGAATCCCTTTTACCCTTCTTCTTCCCGATAATAGGATAAATTTAATCCATCACACCAGAGCAGTTACCAGTACCGCTTTGAAGATTGCTGAGGAGCTTATAGAATTTTATTCACCACAGATCAAGATAGACTTGGATGTTATACTGGCAGGAGGGATTTTGCACGATGTGGGAAAGCTTTTGGAATATAAAAAGGAAAAAGGAAAGTTTATAAAATCTGAAAGGGGAAAATATTTACGTCATCCCTTCTCAGGAGCTAACTTAGCTTATACCATCGGGATTCCTGCTGAGGTTATTCATACCATAGCAGCACATTCCAAAGAAGGTGATTATGGAAAAAGAACTATAGAGGGGATTATAATAAACCATTCTGATTTTATCAACTTTGAGATATTAGGAGGGAAGACTTAAAAGAGATTTTTTTCTTTTAAAATAATAGATTGGAGGAGAAGATGGGAACAAAATTCAATCAAGTTATTCTGACCCAAAATGAGATGCCTGAAAGGTGGTATAATATCTTGCCAGACCTTCCTGAGCCTTTGCCTCCGCCAAAGGACCCGGAAGAAGGTGAATCGAGAATCAAGGTTTTGCCTGAGATACTCTTAGGGGAGTGCCTGAAGCAGGAATTCTCCGAGGAGAGGTGGATAGATATTCCTGAGGAGTTGCAGAAGATCTATTTTCAGGCAGGGAGACCAAGACCCTTATATAGAGCAATAAATCTTGAAAAGAAATTAGATACCCCAGCTCGACTTTACTATAAGTCAGAATTTTACAGCCCAACTGGCTCTCATAAGGTCAACACCGCTTTGGCCCAAGCCTTTTATGCTAAAAAAGAGGGGTATGAAAGATTAGCAACTGAGACAGGAGCTGGTCAATGGGGAACTGCTTTGGCTTATGGAGCAGCTTTGGCTGGATTGAAATGCACGGTCTTTTGGGTCAGGGCAGTGCACAATTGGAAACACGATAGAAGAAATCTCATTGAGCTTTTTGGCGCTGAGGTTTATGCTTCACCCAGTAACAGGACTGAGTTCGGCAAAACTTTATATGAGAAAGACCCCGATCATCCTGGCTCTTTAGGAATCGCAATCTCCGAGGGAATCGAGGAGGCTAAAAAAGACCCTAAGGCTGTCTATTGTTTAGGCTCAGTCTTAAACCATGTGTTGATGCACCAGACCATAATAGGTCTTGAAACAAAACTTCAGTTCGAGAAATTCGATTGTTATCCCGATATTATGATCTCCTGTTTAGGAGGCGGGTCTAATTTCGGAGGATTTGTCCTCCCCTTTGTGGGAGATGTCTTGACCCAGGGTAAAAAGATAAAGTTCATCGCAGCTCAGAGCAAAGCTGCTCCTAATCTGCAGGGTGAATACAGGTATGATTTCGCAGACCACGCTGAACAGACACCTCTTTTAAAGATGTATACTATAGGTCACCAGACCCAGATGGTGCCGATAATGGGAGATGGGCTCAGGTATCATGGATGCTCACCTATCATCAGTCTTTTAAGAGATAAAGGATATATCGATACTATCGCTTACCCGGAGGATGAAAAATATGTTTTTGAGAAGGCAAAGATTTTCATTCAGACCGAAGGTTACTTGCCTGCTCCTGAATCCGCATATTCTATCGCCACAGCTATTGATGAGGCGATAAAATGCAAAGAGAAAGGCGAAAAGAGGGTTATCGCTTTTAATGTGAGCGGGCATGGATTTTTGGACATTTACGGATATCGTGAGGTTCTGGGATTGAAATAAAAATTTCTGTGATTGAGTTTTTTAAAGCGATTGTAGATAGGTTGATCTCAGAAAGGATAAAGTTTGCGGTGAATATGAATTTGAGAAGTACTATGTTAAAAATGGTTATTACTTTTAAGTAGATTCAGAAATTACTATGGCTGGTAAAACCATAATCGAGAAAATCTTATCAAAAGCATCTGGAAAAGATGTCTATGCAAAAGACCGTGTCTGGACTGAGGTGGATCTGGCTGTTATCAGGGATTTTGGTGGTCCCAATGCGGTTTTGGAGTTCGATGAGTTCACCAATAAAGGAAAAGTTAAAAACCCTGATAAGATAGCTATAACTTTCGATTATCAAGCACCAGCAAAAGACCTGAAGGTTGCTCAGAATCAGGCATTGTGCAGGGAGTTCGCAAAACGTCAGGGGATAAAAAATCTATTCGATGTCAACTCTGGAATAGGACAGCATGTCCTTCTGGAAAAAGGTTTGATAAAGCCAGGAACAGTTGTTATTGGAACTGACAGCCATATGAATCTTTTAGGTGCGGTCGGCTCATTCTCAACAGGTGTTGGAACAACAGATATAGTTGCTTGTTGGTATTCGGGAAAGCTGTGGTTTAGAGTACCTGAGACAATAAAGGTTGTTTTTTTTGGGAGATATAAAGAACCGACCTCAGTGAAAGATTTAACTTTAAAATTTGTAAAAGAGATAGGACCTGATGAGCCCAATTATAAATCCTTAGAATTTGTTGGAGAGCCAATAGATAATTTAAGTCTGGCAGGCAGATTGACCTTAGGAAGCATGGTAACAGAGGTTAATGGTAAAATCTGTTTTATCAATCCCACTGATGAAACACTGAATTTTCTGAAAGAGAGAGTAAAGGAAAGATTTGAAATAGAGAAAAGTGATGAAGATGCTGAATACATAGAAGAGGTTGAGATTGATGTTGACAATCTGGTTCCACAGATAGCCTGTCCTCATTCTCCAGATAATGTTGTTCCAGTTGAGGAAGTCGAAGGAAGGTTTTTTAATCAGGGTTTCATCGGTTCCTGCACCAATGGTAGATTCGAGGATTTTGAGATAGCTGCAAGGATTTTAAAAAAAGCTAAAAAAATTCATTCCGATATTAGATTGATAATCGTCCCTGCAACCAGGGAAGTTGCATCTCAGATGCTCAGGGCAGGACTTTATGAGGTTTTTATGGATGTGGGAGGGATGATAGCCAATCCCGGATGCAGTCTTTGCACCGCCGGGCACCATGGGGTCTTAGGTAAAGGGGATGTTTTGCTTTCCACCTCCAACAGAAATTTTTTAGGTAAATTGGGTAAAGGGTCAGAAGTATATCTTTGTAGCCCGGCAACTGTGGCAGCCTCCTGTGTTGAGGGGAAGATTACGGATCCGAGGAAATACTTGAAAGTTTAAAGGTTCAAAAGGCAAGAGATTTGAAAGATGAAAGGAACTCTCTTTAACACAACTACTGTAATCATCGGAAGCCTGTTAGGAGTTTTGATAGGAAAAAGATTTACCGAGAGACTTAATACTATGGTTATGCATGCTTTGGGTCTTGTGACTCTTTTGATCGGTTTCAAGATGGCTTTGAAAACTGAGAATATACTTCTGGTCATCGGGAGCTTAGCTTTGGGTGGAATCATAGGTGAGCTTATAAGATTGGAAGATGGTTTGGAGAGATTAGGAGATTTCATAAAGTCGAAAGTTAAATCTGAGTCGAGCAATTTCGTATTAGGTTTTGTCACCTCAAGTTTGGTCTTCTGCGTTGGACCTATGACCATTGTGGGCTCAATAAAGGATGGAATGACAGGTGATGCTTCTATTCTATACGCTAAGTCGATTTTAGATGGATTTGCCTCCATTGCTTTTGCCTCCGCATTAGGAATAGGTGTCATCTTCTCAGCTTTGACTGTCCTTATATTTCAGGGATTTTTAACTTTGCTGGGCGCAAAGCTTTCCTTTTTAACAGACCCTAAGATTTTAAATGAGTTGACCGCAACCGGTGGTTTGATTATTGTAGGAATAGGATTCTATTTGCTGGGTATTAAGAGGATTAAGATTGGTAATTTTCTACCTGCTTTGGTTTTAGCTGTGATTTTCGCATTGATATAAGAGGGAGTTTATGATAAAAAAAAGCTTTTCAGAAAACATTTGAGTTTATCCTATCTTTCAGGGGAACCCCCTTTGACATTTTAGCCAAAGTGCTCCAAAATCAATCAAAGCGGGGGCTACAAGTGAAGTTTAGAATTATTTCCATAACCGAACGCCCAAGTTTTCCCCTGTGTAAAGATATTCGAGAGCTTGTTGCCCAAATTCAGATATAGGAAATTGATGTCCCTGGTGCTTGACCAAAAAATATCTTAAAATCATAGGAAAAATAGGTTTTGTAGGTCAACCATCCCGAAGGGTGGTTGACAATTCTTTTTGTCAAGCAGTCCTTAGGACATGCTTGACCTACACGACTCAATTCTTCACTCAATGAGGATGTTATCATCCTCGCAGGCTTTTCTTTGCATATTCTCATTCCGTTTTGACCCCACTCCAACTCTTCAGCAAATTTTCGAGATCCGTAACATTAAGATTGCTCCTTTTAGCCCAAGGCAAGACATACCGTTTGAAGTATTCCAATGTATCGTTTCTGCTTTCAGTTAAAACCTCATCTATTTCCTCTTGATTTAGAAACTGCTCGAAACACTTAACCAGTTGTATTAATAGTAAATGTATAGTATACAACGCATAACCTTCTAAGAATAAAACATGATGTTCCACAGGACACCCTCCGAGCCATTGAAGAATTTGGGGATTGCCCTTGAGTGAAAGTTTAGCTTTTCTGAAAGTTTTAGTTTGAACTGCCTTAAAAGTACCATGTGGACCTAACTCGCTGAAAAAACTATACAGTGGATCATATTTTGGTTTTCCTAATTTCTTCCTTACTTTAGCTGGGGACAACTCTTCTCTCATCCTTTTCCTATCGTTGCTACACCACAACTCAACCCACTTGGGTTTAATTCTAAAAAGCTCTATTTTGTCTAAGTGCTCAAGAGCTGTTCTTATATGTGAATATGCTTGGTTTATATATGAGTGTTGTGTTAAGTGAAGAGTTACCAAAAGCTCATCAATACACATACCAAATAAACTAATTTGCCCAAATGCAATAGCTCCACTTACGGTGTTTTGATGTACATCATACATAAAATCTGTTAAGTTTTGTAGCCTAGCTATAAATATCCTGCGGAACTCTTTCGAACTGTCTTTTTTCAACTCCGGACGTCCTTCAAGTGTTTTAATCGCTGCTTCAACAAGAAAACGTTCGCCCAAAGAACCAGCGTGCAAACGTTTTAGCATTCTTTTCTCTTTACCCTCTGGTAGCTTTTCAAGAACTTCGGCAGCAAAATCTTGACAAGTCTCAGTTAACCTATCAGTGAGCTTTTTTGCATCCGAAGCCAGATTATCATAGTTTTCTACCGCGAATTTTAAAACATCCATTATTTTTTTATTAACTAGTTGTAAATCTCCTTGTTCTATTGATAATAAAGACTCTCGCAACCTCTTTTGGAGTTCTTCCTTTGTAATCACAGCTTGCTTCCTCCATCCTTTCATATAGATTTCTGCTTGCTCTCCAAATCCACCATCTTCCTTATCGTCTTAATATACTCTGGTTTTGTTCCGATGCAACCCTTTTGATGTGTTTATCCAACAGTACTATTAGCAATGTTATTGTCATTTACCTCTTGACAACCTGATTTCAGAATCCCGACACGCTTATATTACCGCTGACCACACTTAAAGAAATCGTTCCTCTTCCATCTCCCAACCTCCCGCTCAGGGAAGTGGGTGTGCTTACTTGATTTTGAAGGATAAGATTAGAGATACTGATACTCCCTGACACCACGCTGGCTGAGAATTGAGCTGATGTGCTTTGAGGTATGTCAAGTTCGATACTGCCGCTCACCACTGACATAGAAATTGTGCCATCCAGAGGCAATGTTACCTCGCCCTCAATCTGACCACTGACCAAACTGGCAAATACGCTGCCTGAGATTTTGTCTAACCTGATCTGTCCGCTCACATGCCCAATAGAAACAGAATTATTGATCGAATCCAAAGCTACCAATCCACTCACATTAGAAGCTGAAACCTCAAAGTTTTTCGGCAGAGTGATATTATAATCAACCACATAGCTCCGGCCATAGGCTTTTTCAGGTTGAATGGTTTTCACCGATACCTCGTTTCCTAAATCCTTTACACTCACTTCGAGCTTTTGAAGATGTTCCTCAGCATCCTCGGTGCTCTCCGAGCCAACCCGCCTCTCCCCTGTGATAATCACAGAATCAGTATCCGATAATCCGGTGATCATAACATCGCCGCTAACCCCTTCCAGCCTTAATCGGGTGTGATCCTTTACCTGGACTCCGAAGAAAAAAGTCTGTTTTGCAACAAAATCTGTGTTGCTTACATTATCGCCTGAATCCACAGCCTTCTTCTCCATACAGCCAAACAGGAAAATACAAATGGTGAATAAAACTAACGTGATAAATCCAATGAAAGTGCTTTTCATTCCTTCCTTCCTTTCTTTATTAACTGTCCAAGCTTTCATGAAATTAATATACATACCATCAAATTCATTCTATTTTTATGATACTAAACATGGTATCGGTCCACCACCCTCCTTATCTCCCTTGTATGCTCAGGCGTTGTTCCACAGCAGCCTCCGATGATTGATACACCTGACAAGATTAAATCTTTCGCTTTCTCTGCCATAAACTCAGGGGTCTCAGGATATACAGGTTTATTATCCTTTATTTCTGGGATACCTGCGTTGGATTGGATGATGAGTGGAAGCCTGCTGGACTCCCTGAACTCTTTGGCAATTTTTATCATATTCTCAATGCCGTTACCGCAGTTCGAACCTATGATATCTGCTCCTGCTTTTTCAAGTCCTTTCACAGCATCCTCTATGTTTGTTCCCATTACTGTGTAAAATCCTCTGGGTGTGGGATCAAATGTCATCGTTGCCATAACAGGAGTTGAGGGTGAAACGGTTTTTGCCGCTTTGACAGCAAGCCTTGCTTCTTTTAAATCGGTCATTGTCTCTACGCATATAATGTCAACGCCAGAACTGATAAGTATATTTATCTGTCTTTCAAAAGAATTGTATATTTGTTCAGGTTCGGTGTCTCCATATGGTTTTAAGAGTTTACCGCTTGGACCGCAGGAGGCGGAGACAAAGGCTCGATCTCCCACAACTTTTCTCACTGAAAGGACAGCATTTCTATTTATTTCCTCTGTTTTATCCTCGAGTGAATAAAATGAAAGTTTTAAAGGCGATGCTCCAAAGGTATTGGTCTGAATTATATCTGCCCCGGCATCAAGATAAAGACTGGCAATCTCTTCTAAGACCTCAGGATGTGTAAGGTTAAAAGACTCTGGAGGCTCACCTGGTTTAAAACCAAAATCCATAAGCATCGTTCCCATAGCACCATCAGCAACAAGTACCTCTTCATTTTTTAACCGTTTAAGCAGATTTTTCATCTTAAGGTTTTTTTAAAAGTTTTTTTACAGATTCCACTGCGTCAACGCTGTCATAAGCGTATGCATCCGCTCCTATCTTTTGCGCAAATTCTTCTGTGACAGGGGCTCCACCGATTATTATTTTTATTCTGCCACTGAGTCCTTCTTCTTTCACAAGATCCACAACCCTTTTCATAACCGGCATAGTCGTTGTAAGAAGAGCAGACATACCTATAACATAAGCACCCTCTTTTTTTGCAGTCTCTACAAATCTCTCAGGTGGGACATTGTTACCAAGGTCAATAACCTCAAAGCCTGCGCCTTTGAGCATGATACCTACGAGATTTTTCCCTAGGTCATGCAAATCACCCTGAACCGTACCTATAACCACCTTTCCAACAGTCGGTATCCCTTCTTTGATAAAGAGTGGTTTCAAAAGATCCATTCCCGCATACATCGCCTTTGCAGCCATAAGCACGTCCGGAAGGAAAATTTCAAAAGCCCTGTACTTTTCTCCTATTATGTTCATTCCCCCAATAAGACCGCACTCCAGTATCTCTTTTGGCGGTACCTTTTCTTCTATCGCCTGTTTTGTAAATGCAAATACCTTTTGATCGTCACCTTGCTGTAAACATTCCGAAATCTCTTTTAATATATCCATTATACTACACCTTTTTTGTTGTCAGGTCTCGATTCTCTAAAGAGCGCCCTTATCCTATCTCTGCAGGAGTGCGTTTTACACTGGTCGCAGAACGGATAAGAGTCCTCAAATTTAAAAATCTCTTTTTCCCCGATAACCATCACACCCGATATCGATTTCAAGGGTTTCATCAGAAAACTATCCAAAAGTGTAATCCCAATATCTTCTGGATGGGAAAATTCAAATAGTTTTTTCTGCCCACTTACGTGCCACCCACAATAACCTGGGCTGTATCTCAGCATCCCTTTGGAGGGGGTAATCTCCCCTTTGTTTGATAGCAGGTTTAAAAAATGGTTTTCAACGATATCGACTGCCTTATCAGTCCCCGCTGAAGCCACAGAGTCTAACATACTTCCCAGGGCAAACTCATTTTTTTTGAAGAGTTGGTCAATTTTTTTACTTACCTTTTCTCCAATAGTAATAGCAAAGAGAGCAAGATTATCCGCCTTCTTGAATATTTTATCAAGCGGGTTTTCTTTTTCATTTAACCCTTCACCATGGTAAACAGAGCCAAATTCAGGAATGGATATATCTGAGACGATGCCCAGAGGTTGAGAAAATTCAAGAAAAAGGTCAATTGCCCTTTTAAGAAGTGTCTTCACTTTTTCAGGTAGATCATTGCCAAAAGGGATACCCTGCGTTTTCAAGACATCAAACCTTTCTGGCTTTGCATCGTCGATTGGAATTTCGATAATCTCTCTCATAACATCATATCACATGAGGAAGACAATTCTTCTTGTCCTTTGTCTCCTCTCCCCACGGGGGAGAGGGAGATTTTTGGATCGAATCTGCCAGATCAGGGGGACCCGCCATGCACGAAGGATGTTTAATCTGTGTCAGTCGGGTCCCCTGACCCAACTGGGTCGACCAGAAGTATAATTTCATGAAACCCTATTTAAAGTTACCATGTTTTGAAATTATCTTTGAATCCTGATTTGTAATTTTGCATTTTAAATTTTAATTTTTGCATTAGATGCTGAGTTTTTCTCACTTGGGCACTGGTGCTCTTGTGCTCCTACAAACTTATCTTTCTGCCCACTCCTTACTACTCACAGCTTACTTGAGGTATCGGGGGCAGGCTCTCCATACCATAACGACGAGCTTCCTTCTCCATCAGTTTGGTCAACTCCTTTTTTGCACTATCCGAAAGTTTTGAGGGAACGTAATCTTTAATCAGTTTTTCCACCTCACTGTGTGCCCTTTCCAAAAGGGTTACGCTACCTTCCTTTTGCCATCTGGTTCTGCTTGCCCGGTCAACTGTTGGTCCTGGAAAATAAAATTCTTCCTTGAGATATCTACGGGTATGTTTTGATATAAGCAGGTGTTTTTCTCGGAGGAGTTCCTCGAATCGCGGAAGTGATGGAAAATCCTCTTTGGGCTCAATGCCTTTTATCATACGAAGGGTCATTCCGCAGATCTCGTTGTCCAGAACAAGTTTTTCAAGGCTCTGGCAGCTTTCAAAATCGAGCATCCCGGGACCTGATATGTTGTTTATGCCAGAGAGGACTGCCAGGGTTGCTCCCATTGAAGATTCGAGCCCTGCCTGATAATCGAGCTGTTTCGAATCGCTGAGTGAAATGTAAGCCTGAGTTGGCATCCCCAAAAATTTTCCAATCTCATTATATGCGCAGTCTGTCATCTGTGTTTCAACTGCACCCATTGGTGTTGTCTCATATCGGACATCAAATATGGCAGGCGAACCACCGTAAAGCAGGGGTGTGCCCGGATTGGTAAGCTGACTTATCACCACACCGCTTAAGGTCTCAGCAGTATGCTGCACAAGTGTTCCAACAAGGGTAACAGGCGCCATAAATCCTGATAATGGCATGGATACAAATTCTACCGGGATTGAGTAATGCGCGCAGTCAACAAGATTTTGAGATGTTACATCGCTCCATTTTACAGGTGAAGTCGGGCAGCAGGAGAATATGGTAAGGGGTTTTAGAGCAAGCTTTTCTTTTGTCCCCCGAACAGCAAGCTGGAGGTCTTTCATAATATTGAATGCCTCGATGGTAAACGCTCCGGTGACAACGGGCTTTTCACAAAAAAGAAGGCTGAGGTAAAGCCGGTAACTATCCGAAATCTTTTCAGGGACATCAGCAGGTATTAATGCGGTGCTCTGAGAGGCGATGTTATTAAGCTGACTTATAACCTTTGCATAACTTATATAATCAGATGTTTTTGGTCTGTGAATCTTTTTAATATCATAATCTAAGATGTTTAATGCAGTGGAGCCGGGCGTGAAATAGACATTATATCCTGAAAAATTATGGGTTTGGTTACCAAAAACATCATAGAGTTTGAAGAAGCGTGGAACCGTTTCCAATGCCCTATCTATAATCTTATCTGTAAGAAGGACATGGTATCTATCTATCTCCACTTTTGCCCCATGGTCTTGTAGCATGGATAAAATATTCTTGTTGTGAATTTCCACTCCGAGTTTGCAAAGAACATCTCTTGCTTCTGAAATTATCCTCTCTATAAGTTCACCACTCAAAAATCTCACAACCGGCCTCACTTTGTACTCCTTTCAAATCCATGTTATATCATATCCAATCCTCAGATATTATTAGGAAATATCATCTGGGATACTGCTTGATTTCGCAAGAATCATTTAACACCATGTTCTTTTGGCTTCTTCTCAATTATAGAACATTTTTGAATTGATGTCAACAATTGTGTGACCTTTGAGTGGGAAAATCTCAAAAACTAATCTTTTTGCTCGCCATAAGGTCCGCTTGAGCCAGCCTTGGGTTTACCCTTTTTCATAACTTGTGAAAAAATTTACTTAACCGGGAACTTTTTACCCCGGTTAGACGTAAAAAATCTTAGTAAATGTATGGATATAAATATGGAATTGGTTTTGGAAAAAGACAATTAACCCTTAAGGAAAGGAAGGAGCTTATGTGTTCAATATTAAGAGATATTTTCAAAAAATCAAACCTGGGAAATATTCAGTCATTGAAATTACCCTGCATTTTGCTGATAGCACTATTGGTGAGTTTGCCCACCAGTGCTGAGAGCCAAACAAAGTTAGTTCAGGACAAACAGGACAGAACGATCGACTCCAAAACGCAGGCGGAGGTCATCGACAGCGTGACCCAGGCACTCAACGAGGTTTATGTCTTCCCGGATGTAGCTAAGAAGATGGAGAAACATCTTCGTAGCCAATACAAGAAGAAAAAATACGAAGACTTAACCAATCTAAGGGAATTTACCCAGAAGCTGAGCGAAGACCTTCACCAGATAAGTAATGATAAGCATCTCCGGGTAAGGTTTATGTCTGATGAGATGCTTGCCCAGTTTGAAGGTGACACGCTTACTGATGAAGAGAAACAGCGGCAGCTTGAGCAAAGGCGTCGGGACAACTTCTGCTTCAAAGAGGTAAAGCTTCTGGATGGCAACATTGGCTATATCGATCTTCGCTGTTTTTCGGAAGCCACGGATGCGGGGCCCACGGCAGTTGCCGCGATGAATTTTTTGGCGTATGCGGATGCTATTATCTTTGACCTGCGCCAAAACGGCGGAGGCTCGCCGAGTATGATTCAGCTTATCTCCAGTTATTTTTTCGAGGAGCCGGTTCATCTCAACAGCTTTTACATTCGCAAGTCCGATTCGACCAAACAGTTCTGGACTCAATCACACGTTCAAGGTCCCCGAATGACCGATGTTGATATTTATGTGCTTACAAGCAACTATACCTTCTCCGGGGCGGAGGAATTTACTTACAATCTCAAAAACTTAGAGCGGGCAACAATAATCGGAGAAACCACCGGCGGCGGGGCTCACCCCATTGACATAAAAGTCTTTGCTAATCTGAATGTCGGAATGACTTTGCCGTTCGGCCGGGCAGTCAATCCGATTACCGGAACCAACTGGGAGGGGACCGGTGTGACTCCTCATATTGAGGTAGCTCAGGAGGAGGCGCTGGATGTGGCCCATCTCGAGGCTCTGAACAAGCTATTGGGAAAAGGAAAAGATCCTGATCGGCAAGCCCAGCTTGAATGGACAATAGACGGCATCCAAGTGAAGCTCAATCCGGTGACAATCGAGGTAAGCGAATTAAAAGCTTATGCTGGCCAATATGGTCCCAGGAAAGTCTGGGTTGAAGGCGGAAATCTGTACTACCAGCGTGAAAACAGACCAAGATACAAGCTCATACCCATGGGAAACCACAGATTCATGCTGGATGGCCTGGATAATTTTAGGATTCAATTCATCGTAGACGACAACGGCGAGGTTACCGAATTGATCGGGCAGTATGACGACGGTCATACCGATAGCCATAAACGCAATCGATAAAGCGTTATTCGAAGGGAAAGGTTAAGAAGAAGAATATCCGAAATCTTCTTACCGCACCAGCAGGTATGAATGCTGTGTTCTGAGACGGTCTGAGACTATCTTTTTTTGGTTGATCTCACAATAGCTTCTCAACCGACCTCATTACACCCTCCTTTCAAGTCCACGACTAACGTCTTTGTCTTATGCAAAAACAAAAAAATAGTTCAGGAAAATATCGTGGAGGATAGTTCTTAACTTAATTACACATATTTGCCGCCAGGTTCTCTTGATCGTCACGTCAATTATAGAGCATTTTTAAGTTAATCTCCACAAATGGGTGAGCTGAAATTTTTAAATCTGAAAGAAAATTCTTTAAGACTTCAAAGAGGCACTGTCCCTAAGTGGACGATTTTAGAGCTTTTTTGATAGCAGAAGCTGAGGTTATGTAGATTCCTACACTTGATAACGGGGCCGACCTCACTCTCAGCAAACTTTTGTGTGTTTCGAGTTTCGCATACGATTGCACCATGCCAGGCTTAGTGTAAGTCGTTGGAAGATAATAAATTGGATGCCTAACTAGATGATGTTAAAACCCGTCTGATGAGTCAAATGGCTTAGTTTTGCTCCAAGCCTGTTCACGCTATCTTTTTTTACTTCACGACCTAGACACAGAACATTGAAGAGTTTTCGATTGACAACAAGAATATCTTTCTTTTTATTAGATGTAGAACGATAATCTTTTGTACAAAGGATAAAATGATCGGCAAAACTATATCACATTATAAAATCCTTGAAAAACTTGGCGAAGGCGGAATGGGTGTGGTCTATAAAGCAGAGGATATCAAGCTCAAACGTATGGTCGCTTTGAAGCTTTTGCCTGCTCATATTTCTGAGAGTTCCGAGGAGAAAGCTCGGTTTCTTCACGAGGCGCAAGCAGCTGCGGCACTGGATCATCCCAACATCTGTACCATCTATGAAATTGAAGAGGTAAATGCCCAAATCTTCATTGCCATGGCTTACGTTGACGGGCAGAGCCTGAAGCAGAAGCTCGAATCGGGACCGCTTAGATTAGAAGAAGCACTGGAAATTGCAATTCAGATTGCAGAAGGTTTAAAAGAGGCATACGACAAGGGTATTGTTCATCGAGATATCAAGAGTGCCAATATCATGGTAACCGATAAAGGTCAGGCTAAGATTATGGATTTCGGCGTAGCCAAGATAACCGGAGGTATGCAGGATGCCAAGGCAGGCACGACCATGGGTACGGTAGCTTATATGTCTCCAGAACAGGCAAGTGGCGAAGAAGTTAATCATCGAACGGACATCTGGTCACTTGGTGTTGTCTTATACCAAATGATAACAGGGCAACTACCATTCCAAGGAGCTTATGAGCAAGCGATAGTATACTCTATCCTGAATGAGGAACCTGTACCGATAAAGCATTTGCCTGCTGAGGTCTCGTCAAGGTTGAATAAAATTCTGAGAAAAGCTCTTGCCAAGAATCTGAATTCGCGTTATCAGAACGCTGCAGAAATTCTGGGAAATTTAAGAAAGCTAAAAAAAGAGCTTGAATCCATAAGAGAGAGATCTTCTGAAAGAAAACCTCAACCTTCTATTGCTGTCCTACCCTTCACCAATTTGAGTGCCGACCCAGATCAGGAGTACTTCTGCGACGGTATGGCGGAGGAGATCATTAACGCGCTGACACACATTGAAAGTCTACGTGTAGTCGCTCGTACTTCGTCTTTTGCCTTCAAAGGGAAAAGTGAGGATATCCGTGAGATTGGCAGGAAATTGAATGTGGAAACATTGCTTGAAGGAAGTGTACGGAAAGTAGGCAACCGATTACGGGTAACGGCGCAGCTTGTTAATGCTGCTGATGGCTACCATCTCTGGTCTGAGAAATATGACCGAGATATCGAACACATCTTTGCCATACAGGATGAAATCTCCCTGGCGATCGTAGACAAACTGAAGGTTAAGCTTTTGAAAGAAGAGAAGGCAAGGTTGGTGAAACGTTTTACTGACAACCAGGAAGCCTATAACCTGTATTTAAAGGGCCGCTGGTTCTGGAACAAAAGAACAGAGGAGGGGCTGAAGAAAGGGGCCGAATATTTCGAACAGGCGATTGAAAGAGATCCTCTCTATGCGCTTGCCTACGCAGGAACAGCCGACTGCTATGTTGTGCTGGGACATTATGGTTGGGTGCATCCAAAAGAGGCTTACCCCCGAGCAAGAGCTGCCGCGGAAAGGGCACTGGAGATAGACGATACGCTTGCCGAGGCTCACGCCTCAATGGGCTGGATCCGGACCTTTTATGATTGGGACTGGGCTGCTGCAGAAAATGAGTTCAGGCGAGCCCTTGATCTCAATCCAAACTATGCAACAGGTCACGAATGGTATGCCGTACATCTAGGAAATATAGGTCGATTCGATGAGGCGTTTGGGGAGCTGAAGCGAGCTCTTGAATTAGATCCCCTTTCGCTGATTATAAACGCGGTAGAAGCACATGCTTACACGTGGTTGCGGCAGTACGACAAAACTATAGATAAGTGCCGCAAAACGCTCGAAATGGACCCGAACTTTCTATTGGCACATCTTTTCCAGGCATGGGCATATGCTGCGAAAGGAATGTGGGAGGAAGCGATCATATCTGCCCAGAGGGCCGTCACTCTTTCAGGAGAAAGCCCATTTGCATTATGGACACTTGGAACTGCTTATGCAATGTCAGGCCAAGAGAATCAGGCGCTAAAAACGCTCGATCGATTGGATGAGCTTTCGAAGCAAAGGTATGTTTCGCCTTACTGCAAAGCTATGATCTACCTGGGACTTGGCGATATGAATCAAGCATTCGAATATCTGGAAAAGGCTTATTTAGAACACGAATCTTTCCTGGCTACAATCAATACCTTACCCTTTTTTAACAGCGTGCGCTCGGATCCGAGGTTCAAGGCACTCCTGAAGAAAATGGGATTGGAAAAATGATTGGCAAGAACGCTCCCTCATCACATGTCCCCAAAAGATTAAGAGAAGTGAGGTAAGATTTCGTCTGACTGTACGTGGTCAATAATCGCTTTCAGGTTGACAAGGGCTTTCTTGCACTGCTGTCGAAACGCGTACTATCACCTCAAATCTGCTCAATGTCGTCAATTGGTTCTTATAGGAAGATACAAATTGACCGGCATTGTTGCACCTAAGCCCTTACTGTATCTCTTGCTGTGCTGCTTCTCTGAGTCGTTCGATTTGCTCAGAGAAAACAGGCCCCAAGTCGGTTTTGTTCTCGAACTGTTTGGCCCAAGTTAGCATCTCGTATGCTTCCGAAGCACGTTTCGACTCTAAGAGTGCTTTGCTGTAAGCCAAAGCCAGTGCGGTCACGTTTGTAACTATGCGATTCGTAGACATAATCCGCACGGAACTGCGATCTTGAGCGCTCACAAGAGAACCTGCAAAATCGTCAGGGTTTATACTACCGAGACTGATGCGCATCATTGACGTATCCTCAGAGCTCTCTGCGGGCTCTGGTAGCCATAACCAGAATGCTCCTGCCCTTTTGAGATGATCCTGAGTATTTGCGGCAAAGCTCAGGTCGCCTACAGTGACCGATATGGTAATCGGGTGGCTGAGGTCCCCATTTTGCCTATCTTTCAGCCAACCTTGCATAATCTGGTTAGCTACAGTGATGAGTTTTCCGTCATCGCCCTGATAGACTCTGAGTGCGTCTAATTCGCTGTCTGTGACGGGGAGCTGTATCCCGTATTTATCTCGTACAAATCTCGCATACCATGCAGTGTTGAGGAGTGAATAATTTACGACAGCTACGTCCGTACGATAATTCTCAACCTCCTGAAGAGCTACTGCAGGATAGGTGTCCATATCTCCATTTGTCAGGAGAATTGCATTATCCGGAACATGGCGCAACATCCAACGATTGTAGTTAAGGGCTGATGGTGTAAAGAATTCGGTCTCGATAAACGAATACAGAGCCTTCTTTTCCAGATTCCGGTCTTCACGACGTATCGCCTCAGGCCAGATTCCAATCCAGGCATTGCCATCGGTAGAATCGCATGTCACAGCCTTGAGAAGAAAACGCCAAGCACTGTCTTTGTCCGCCTTCGCCCAAGAACCATACATAGGATTGTATGCAAACCCCAATACTGTATGGGCAAAGCTGTGACATGAATCAAGCTCAATGGCTTTATTGGCCATGATAAGTGCTTTATCTTTTAGATCAAGGCGACGATAGGTCTCGGCAAGCCAGGCGTAAGCATCTGGATTATTTTTATCCTGTTCAACGGCGCGTTCAAAAATGGGCCGCGCTTCTTCAAGCTGATTCTGACGGTAGAAGCTTAGACCTTCATTTAGTCCTGAAGTCCGTTCTTTAGCACAGCTCAGTATGGCAAGCGAGCAGAACATAAAAACAAAGATAAGCATCCTGTGGATACCGTTGACTCGCCGGTTAGTGGCTATGGAGACATCAAACCTGATCATACTCACCTGCATGGTTGGGAAAGAAAATGGATTGAAATAGGTCACATCATCCTCCTTTCTGTTCATCTTGAGTTCAAGATACGTCTTCAAAACATCTTGGACGTTTCATCTTACTAAGTTAAAAGATATTTTTTTGGATCGCAAGCTATTTCTTGTGTTGTCATCCTATCCAATAGTAGGTATTAAGTGACGGTTACAGATTCTTCTCACGTTTTATGGAGGATGACGTATTACAATTCTTGGGTGTGGAGGAATTTGCTTATGGGAAAACGTAAGCGAAGAAGCTCTGTGTTTTGTTAAGCCAAGATGGACTAAGACATTGTGGGGTAACTAGATATAAATATGCGGGCCGACGAGACTTGATACTTTCGACCTCCCCGACTTTACTGTCGGGACGTTCTAACCAAATACTCTATATATTTTTTATTTTTCTCCTTTTTAATCTCTTTTTCTTTTCTCATCGCTTCAGCCCTTGTGGTTAATTTCTCAAGATAAACTAATTTCCAGTTTCCTTTATACTGTGCTCTCTGTTGGTCTTAAGCCAATAGAGAGCACAGAAATTGACAGTCGAACATATAAAAAAACTCCTAATTGAATAAAATTGCTTGTCTATACGTAATTAAACTATTATAATAATAAAAGAAAAAAAACTATAAGAGAAAGGATGAGACAATGAAAAAAAGATTAAGTATTCTCGGGCTGACGTTAGTTTTTTTTATTGCGTTACTTTGCCGGTCTGGGCCGGAGTCAATTTGGAGAACTGGGTCTTTTTGTTTTAAAACTGTAAAATAAAGATTTCAACTTGAAAACCTTTTTGAAACTTTCGCAAAATTCTTAAGTAAAAGATGTTAGATTTTTAATTTTGTTAATTCTTTTCAGCTTACCTTTAGAAAAGATGGTTTAGATCACAATACCAAGAAAGACCAAGAAAGATAAAGATGGATCGAGTGAAAGTTAATCTTTAGACAAAATTAATGGAGGTAAAAGATATGAACAAGATCAAGCGAAGAGAATTCTTAAAAATCGGTGCCAAGGGAGTTGCCTTTGCAACTATTCCGATTATTTTTAAAGCAAATCCTGTTGCAGCATTTTTAACCCCTCCCAAGGAAGATGCAAAGCTAAGCGATTATTACAAGCATTTCGGCGTGGACGAGAAGGTTATCAGAGATGTGATGGCTGCTGCACTTGAGCGGGGTGGGGATTATTGCGATATCTTCTTCCAGCACCGGATTTCAAATTGGATCGGCCTTGAGGACAAGGCGGTCAACAGGGCTTATAGCGATGTCGACTATGGAGTTGGCATACGGGTTATTGAGGAAGAGCAGACCGGCTATTCCTTCACCGAGGAGATTACCCCCAAGGCAATGAAGCTTGCTGCCAAAACAGCTGCAAATATTGCCAACCAGAGTAAAACTGCACCACCTGAGGAGCTGAAACTTCACCGCGCTCCGAATTATTATCCTATCGAGACTTTGTGGGAAGATGTAGAAATCGATCAAAAAATCCCATATCTTCAAAAGATCAACGACAGGGTCTTTAATAATGATAACAGGGTCATTAAATCCAAAGTCTGGTTTTCCGACCAAAGTGCCTACATCCTTGTGGCAACCTCTGAAGGAAGAGTGGTTTATGATTACCAGCCGATGACCTATATTTTTGTTACCTGCAATGCCGAGCAGAACGGAAAAAGGGAACAGAATTATTTCGCTTTGGGAGGTCGTCAAAGCATCGAATACTTCTCTCCAGAGAACGTAAATCGATTAGCCGATGAGGCTGTTAGCCGCACCGTGGTCTTGTTTGATGCGGTCAAGCCCGAGGCTGGAGAAATGGAGGTGGTCCTTGCAGCCGGCAGCTCGGGAATCCTTTTGCACGAGGCAATTGGGCACGGCTTGGAAGCGGATTTTAACCGAAAAAAGATCTCGATCTTCTCAGATAAGATGAACCAGAAGGTGGCGGAGAATTTTGTGACCATAGTTGACGATGGCACCTATCCAAATGCGCGCGGGGCTATCAATGTGGATGATGAAGGCAACGATACCGAGAAAACGGTTTTGGTTGAGAACGGGATTTTGAGAAGCTACCTGCATGATCATATCAGTGCCAGACATTATAAAGTCAAACCTACCGGAAACGGGAGAAGAGAATCGTTCCGCTATAACCCGATTCCCCGAATGAGATGTACCTATATGCTAAATGGCCCTCATACTAAGGAAGAAATAATCAAAAGCGTAAAAAAGGGTTTGTACGCCGAGGCATTTACCAACGGGCAGGTTCAAATCGGTGCAGGCGATTTTAGCTTCTATGTCAAGTCCGGTTACATGATCGAGAACGGCAAACTGACCAGGCCGGTCAAGGATGTCAACATTATTGGTAATGGACCTAAGGTTTTGAAAGAGATAGTTATGGTAGCCGACGATTTCGAACTCGAGGACGGTGGAGGGACCTGCGGTAAATATGGTCAAGGAGTGCCGGTCTCAGACGGCCTGCCAACCACTAAGGTTTCCTCGATCACTGTCGCCGGTGTGTCTTAATAGATGAAGAGATTCATTTGTAGGATTTTAACTTTGTAAACTTTAAAATTAGGGTTGAAATTATGAATAAAAGACAAAGATTGGAATTAGCCCATTGGGCGGTCTCTCAGGCTCAAAAGAGTGGTGCCGATGAGGTTGCCGTGGATATCTCAAACAGTCGAGATATTGAAGTAGAATTTCGGGATGGAAAACTTGAGCAACTTAAAGAGTCAACCCAAAACTCTTTAAGTCTCTCTATTTACGCAAATAAGCGCTATTCAAGTCATTCGACTAACGATATTCGAAAAGAGTCATTAGGCAGGTTCATAGAAGAAGCGGTAGGTATGACAAAGTACTTAAATGAGGATCCTTTCCGTTCTCTTCCAGATCCCAAGTATTACCAGGGTCAAAAGGAAATCGATTTACATATCAATGACTCCTATTATGAAAAGATAACCTCGGAGAAAAGGGTAAAGATCGCAGGTGAAATCGAAAAGATCGCCTCAGCCCAAAGTGACAAGATCATTTCCTGCACCTCCGGTTACAGTGATACTTATTTTGAAGCGACCAAGGTAAACAGTAACGGTTTCGAGGGAAACAGGCGGAGCACCTATTTTTCAGCTGGTGCCGAAGTGAGTGTGAAAGACGATATAACCGGAGGACGTCCTGAGGGCTGGGATTGGCGAACCGCGCACTTCTACAAAGATCTGCCCTCTGAGGAGACCTTAGCCAAGAAAGCGGTGAAGCGTGCTCTTCAAAGGATCGGACAGACCAAGCTCGAGTCCGGCTTGTATGATATGATTATCGAAAACCGGTCCGGGTGGAGACTTTTTTACTCCTTATATACTCCCTTGCAAGGGAGTTCGCTTCAGCAGAAAAGCTCCTTTTTGGAGGGTAAGCTGGGCCAAAAGATAGGCTCGGATAAGCTCACCGTAATCGATGATCCTTTTGTTGAGTTCGGCTTGGGTTCGAGACTTTTTGACGGCGAAGGTATGGCAACAAAGCGCCGGGTAATACTTGATAAAGGAGTTTTGAAATCCTATTATATTGATACCTATTACGGGAAGAAGCTCGGTATGGAACCTACTTCGGGTTCGGCAACCAATGTTGTATTGGATTATGGCAAAAGATCTTTGGATGATATGATTAAGGATATGAAAAAGGGAATTCTGGTAACTGGATTCTTAGGTGGAAATTCCAACTCAACAACCGGCGATTTCTCTTTCGGAATTACAGGCATGTACATAGAGAACGGAAAAATCGTAAAACCGGTCAGTGAAATGAATATCTCCGGTAATCTGGCAGACCTTTTGAATCAACTGACGGAAGTCGGAGGCGATCCCTATATCTATTCATCCTGGCTGCCGAGCATGTACTTTAGGCTGCCGAGCATGTACTTTAAGGATGTGCAGTTTAGTGGGATATAGGTATCGTTTAAATGAGTAATGAAACGGTATTAAACGGGTTGCTGCAGCTCTATAGTGTATTTCGTTACCTGAAAGTGGAGGGATCGAGGTTAAAGTTCGAAATTTTACATCGTGAATTTTGGTAGTGGTCAAAGATGCCGGGGACGAGCTCTGAACAGAGATACAGAATTAAGCCTATCGTTAAGGAAATTCATCAAAAGACTAAACAGAAAACTTCACCGGAAGAGCGATCAGTTGCCAGGAAACCGTGTTCAACGCTCTGTATGACAAATTGAAAGAGGTCACTTCCCCCTAGGACACCGAATGCGGTATCGGTTAAAAAATTCTCCACTACGATAAATATGAAAATGCCGCCTAAATCACCATCTCAAATGGAGATTTTCCTCACCAGCTTTCTATAACTTCAAGTAGTCCCGCCAGAGAGAGTGGGTCCACAACCGTACTATTTTCGAACTTTTTATGCAATAGTGAAAGCACTGATAGCAGAAGCCTCTTAGCCATTAGTTCTGTGGAATCTCAATTGAGTTTAAGCCATACGCTCTGTTTCCCTGCCCTCCTCCTTCAATCTAACCTTATGTGACACAGTAGATTAAACAAGCGGGGCCGACGAGACTCGCTACTTTCGACCTTCCCGACTTTACTGTCGGGACTTTTTAACCAGATGCTCTATATATTTTTTATTTTTCTCCTTTTTAATCTCTTTTTCTTTTCTCATCGCCTCAGCCCTTGTGGTTAATTTCTCAAGATAAACTAATTTCCAGTTTCGTTTATACTGTGCTTTCTGTTGGTCTTGAGCCAACAGAGAGCACAGAAATTGACGTAGAACATATCAAAAAACTTCTAATTGAATAAAATTGCTTGTCTATAAGTGGTTAAACTATTATAATACTAAAAGAAAAAAAACCTAAAAGAGAAAGGATGAAACAATGAAAAAAAGATTAAGTATTCTCGGGCTGACGTTAGTTTTTTTTATTGCGGTTACTTTACCGATCTGGGCCGGAACTAATCTGGAGAATTTTCAAGAAGGGCAGAAGATTCATGGCTTTACAGTAATGAATGTATATGAAAACAGTACAGGAAAGGCGATCGGCGCCCGATTTGTCTCCGACAAATTTAGCTTCATAATCGATTTAATTCAGATTCAATCGGTACCGCAAGCTTTTTACTGGATCAAAACTCTTCCAACATCGAGCAGGGGCGAACCACACGCTTGTGAGCATCTTCTTTTGGGAAAAGGCAACCGTGGCCGCTATGTTGCTTCCCTTGAGGATATGGCTCTTGGTAATAGCAGCGCCTACACAGCTCAAATAAGAACATGTTACCATTTTAACACCACTGCTGGAGAAGAAACATTCTATGAGATATTCGAAGCCAAACTGCAAGCTCTACTGCACCCTGATTTTACCGATGAGGAGATCCGTCGGGAAGTATGCCACCTCGGCGTTGTAGTTGATCAACAGGATGGCACTCTAACAATCGAGGAGAAGGGCACAGTCTATACTGAGATGGTTAGTTCATTTGAAAAGCCATGGTACTATTTTGTCAGACCGATGAATATAATGATTTTCGGTGATAATCATCCTCTCTCATATATCTCAGGTGGGGATCCGCCGGCAATGCGGAATATGGTTCCTGAAGATATGTGGCGTTTCCACAAAAACACTCATCATCTTGCCAATATGGGCGTGATTGTTTCAATTCCTGATGATATTTCAATCGATTCATTCCTGAAACAAATGGCAAAAATTCTTAATCGATGTCAAAGCTATTCTGACTCCAGCTTCCAGGCAGGTATTGGTGCCTATGAGTTTCCGCCGATTAATATGGCTTCGCCAGGGACCATGGAGATAACCTCGTTTCCCAGTGAGAATCCAACAGATCCGGGTTACATAATGTATGCCTGGCCTGCTGATCTTGAACTTGATTATGCCGAAAAATTTTTGCTCGAACTTTTTTTGGAAAAATTTGCTGCAGGGGAAACCTCGAATTTATATAACCTTTTCATGAACTCCCAGACACGCAAAGTTGATTTTGGCGGAAACTATATATTTAGCGGTTTAGATTCAGACACATTATTGGGTAATTCAATCTACTTAGGTTTTGTAGGCATTGATAATGTATATATCAATGATATGATGGTTGATAGTATCAGGACTTTGATAATCGATGAAATAGAGCGAGTGCACGACTTCAGGGATGGTTCTGGTGAGTTGGCAGAGTTTAATAAAAGAGTTAAAAACAGACTGACACAGAGAAAAAAGCAGATCGATCATTATCTTAATTCACCTCCGATGTTTGGTTTTCGAAGTAGAGCGGGTAGAGGCTGGTTGTCGCTTTTAGAAGCTCTGGAAGAGGAAAAGGGGTTCCGCAAATCACTGGTTATGAAAAACCGTTTTGCTTATGCGGAAAGCCTGCTTACTTTTGATAATAATTTTTGGAAAGAGTATATCGACCACTGGAGACTTCTAACAATCAAACCATACGCTGTCGGAGCTGTTCCCAATCCTGAATTGCTTGCCCGGGAAGCTGAAGCCAAAAAAACCCGAATTGTCGGTTATATTGACGATTTCAAGAAGAAGTATAAGGTGGATGACCCACAGAAAGCGGTAGCGAGGTATAAAGATGAGTTTGATAAAAAAACCGCTCAATTGGAAGCGGTCGCCAGCAAGGATGAGCTTCCCGGGTTTGTTGACAACCCGCCCATGACTCTCGACGATCAGCTTAAATATGAAATCATCACGCTTCCTGGAGGTATCCCCCTGGTGGCCTCGACTTTTGAAAATATGACTTCATCAGAAATCGGGATCGCTCTCCGGCTGGATGTTATTCCGGAATCCCTGCTGGTATACTTGCCCTACCTTCCGAGCGTAATGACAGATATTGGTGTTATCAAGGAGGGCCAGGTCGTCAGTTATGATGAAATGATAGAACATCTGCGCAATGAGGTATTAAATCTGTACGCATATTTTGACCATAGTAATCAGACAGATCGAATTGAAATTATCCTGGTCGGCAGTGGGAATAATTTTGAAGAATTAAAAAACGCCTTGGGATGGATGGATGCAGCTTTGTATTCGCCTTACTTGAGTACCGATAATCTCCCCAGAATGATCGATTTAATCGACCAATCACTGATCTCTTATAGAAATATGATGAAAGGGGCAGAGGAGCGCTGGGTTGATTATCCCGCCAGAGGCTATCGTTATCAGAGAAATCCCCTTTATATGTCCACAGGATGTTTTTTAACAGAGACTCATCATTATCAGCGTCTCAGGTGGCTTTTGACAGATCCGGGGAATAAAGAAGAACAGAAAGAGCTTGCCGTATTTATCAAAGCTTTGGCCGAGTATGGTCAGGGTAGAAATCGTGCGGAGTTGGTTGAACTTATGACAGCGATTGAGAACCTTGATGAATCATCTCATCTGCCCGTGATTACAAATCTTAAACCGAATATTTTAGATTTTACTGATGTGTCAAAGAAGAATGTCAAAGAAATTGCCAAAGCATTGAAAATCACTTTAGCTGATATTCCCCATGCTAACCTCACTGACGATTGGGTCTACCTCTGTAATCAAACTAATGCCGATATAATGGTTAAACCCAAAGATGCGATCGGTGGGTTCAATGCTATTCTTGATTTGATTCGCAAAGCAGATAATGCCCGAATGTTCATGATTTCCAATAGTGCTGATAGAAAAGCAACTTTCGATATGATTAAGAAACTCACAGGCAAACTTGATTCAAAGCGTCCTTCTATGCGGCAGGATTACCCTTCAATAGATAGGGTTGTCGAACGGCTGAAGAGTCGTCACCCGGATATCGATAAACCGGTCTATGTGGGTCTTGTTCATGAGGGCACCAGAAATGGCGTGCTGATATTTTCGGCCAAACATGCCGGAATTTATGATACCAGCAGTACGGCGGTCCTTGACTGTCTTTCAGGCAAGCTATATGGCGGTTATGGTCCTCACGGTTTGTTTATGAAAACCTGGGCAGCCGGGCTGGCCTATAGCAATGGTTACAGGTATAATCAATCTACCGGCCGAGTTAGATATTATGCCGAGAGATGTCCTGATGTTTCCGAGACAATGCGTTTTGTTGTTAATCAGCTGAGGAGTGCCGAGCCAGTCACCGGCTTGACTGATTATACGATCGCCCAAGTTTTCGGGAATTCGCGCGCTCCTTCACGTTACGAACGTCGCGGTGAAGCAATGGCTGCCAACTTGGCTGACAACATTACTCCTGAAGCTGTAAAAACGTTCAGGCAAAAGGTGCTGGCCCAAAAAGAGTGGAAAGATTTATATAAGGAACTGGAATCCCGTATGGAGACCGTATATGGCTCTGTTTTGATCGGTTACGGTCCACCGTCAGTTAAAAGCGAAGATGGTATTTTCTTTTTGATAGGCCCGGAATCTCAGTTTGAATCGTTGGAAAACTACATTGAAACCACTGAGGGTAAGCAGACCGTCTATCGTTTGTATCCCCGTGATTTTTGGCTGACATGGTAGCCTTAAGGACATAAGCGGCCAAAATCAAGGCAAAGAATAAAACGAATTAGAGATTTACATATCCGTTTCCTTGTTCCTTTGTATTTGTAGGCCTACGAGACGAGTTTAGAACTTTTTTCGTATCAGAAAGCTTGGATTCAAGCGCTGTGGAAGAAATTGAATCGCTTGCGGCTATGATTAGCATCTAACACGCAGAGAGAATCCGACCTCACTCTCAGCAAACTTTTGTGTGCTTTGAATTTCCCGTCCGATTACACTATGCGAGAATCGGTGGAACTCGTTGGAAGGTAATAGGTTGGGGGTAAAAGCACCAATAGTAGCTTTAATCCCCCTAAAAAAAGGACAGGCGGTTTTGTCTGTCCTTTTATAAATACGAATACTTAGCATTACTTCAGCAGCAACATCTTCTTGGTCTGGACGAATTCCGCGGCCGTATCCTGTAGAAATATACACCGCTGGCTACTTCTCTCCCGAATTGATCTCTACCATCTGGCTGCCAGTCGGGCAGTTGCACCCTAATCTCGGGGACTCTCCTTAACAGGACCACGCGTAATTGCGGTTAAGTCCTCCATCACGTCGAACTGCTTCACACTAAAATCACTCAGGGCTGGGTGACTTTTCACCTGCGCCACGAGTGACCCTTCGAGAAAGTCCTTCAGCGAAGCCTCATCGTTGAACAGATAAATCCCTCCTGCTTCCCGTTCCACTTCGTTTATCATCCAGATCTTCCAGCGGAGACCCGTAACAGTAGCGAAGTCGCTGGCAAGGGAAGATCCGGCCTGTTCGTACTCAGCCCTTGAAACATTAAATCTAAAATTCAGCTGCAGAATCTTTCCGGACATAATTGTTCCTCCTTTGTTATGAATGGTAGTTGATTCATCGACAGCAGTGCAGTGAATTCAACGCGTGTCGGTTAGAATAGTTTTAGCATTGATTTTTTCAATTATCACCTCCTTCTATCTACGTTAGCCCTCTTGGCGAAAGAGTGAGTCAATCTCAGTTAACTCATCCCCATCCGAAGTCCGCAGATTGATCACTCTGTCTTATTTTTCTCCGTTAATGGTTCTTGTCTTCCTCTATTTTATTTATTCCCTTCCAAAAAGTCAAGTATTAAAATTGTGGTGAAGGTCTGATAACGTGTCTCTTATGCCGAATGTAAGAAAAATAAATGCCTGACCACATGAATTAGGCGCTACCAAAATTGAAAATAGAAAAATCACTTGCGGGGCCGACGAGACTCGAACTCGCGACCTCTGGCTTGACAGGCCAGCGTTCTAACCAAATACTGAACTACGACCCCGGCTTTCTTGGTTAACAGTAAACAGTTCACAGTTCACAGAAAAAAGAAAAAACTCGCTGTTTTCCGTTAACCGTTTACTGTAAGCTAACATGGGCGGTACTGGAGTCGAACCAGTGACCTTCTGCGTGTAAGGCAGACACTCTAAACCAGCTGAGCTAACCGCCCACAAAAGTTAACAGTCTACAGTAAACTGTTAACTGAGTCAAGAGTAAACCAAATCTATTTTGCCACAGAACCGAAAATTAAAGCTTTTGCTTTCAACTTTATCTATCGGTTTTTTTGAGTTTTCGTTTGATTAGATTATTTTTTTCCGGCTTTTGGTCTGGTTTTCTCTTTTTCTCTCCGATTAAAATGGAGATCGGAATTATCACACAATAACCCAAGACCAAAAGTATCGGAGCTAAGGTGATATCACCCATTCCCAAAAAGATATATCCTATTACTATTACAATTATCCCGATCCCAAACCAGAGATAGTTCCTTCTGCTAAATAAGGGAGTAGTTTTAACTTTCTCCTTTGGTCGGGGCTTTTGTGTTTTCTGTTTTATTTTTTTATCTTTGTTCATCTTTTAATCCTTTAAAAATAATTTAATAAACAATTCCTTTTAGTCAAGGAAAACTTGTTCGATCTTTTGGAGTCTGGAGTGTAAAGCTTCAGCTTTACTGGTAAACCTAAAGGTTTACATTCCAAAATTTCCTCTTTTGAAATTAAATACTCTTTTAAGTTTTTGTCTTTATTAAATATTTGTCAGAAGCAACAGCTAAGCCGATTATGAAAAAAAGAAGCATATTATCCTCAGCATCTGTATAATAACATTGAAACTGGGATGCCAAAAGAAAAGCTAAGACACAGATCAATCCTGATAGAAGAAGAGGCCTTACATTCAGGTTTTTCTGTTTTTGATATCTTTTTTTGAAAAATTTTATCACAACAAACCACATCCACAAAAACGCCGAAAGTCCTATAATTCCCGCATTAAGTGCAACATTTAAGAAGTCATTATGAGCGTGCCCAAAAATCTGGGAGGGCTCTTGAAGATATCTTTGGTAAAAATGTTGGAAATTCCCGAAACCGATCCCGGTAATAGGATTGGCTAAAAAGATTCTAAGAGAAGTAGTCCAAACTATCCATCTTAAGTCCATAGCAGAGATCTTTTCAGCTTTTATTAAAGGCTGATATCTTGAGTAAATATCTGAATCAACAAAATATATGAATATAAAATAAAAAACAAGCATTGCTATCTCTGTTTTTTTATTTGTTTTTGGGCTGAAGATAAAAAAGATGATGAAGGCAAATACCTGAGCAATCTGAGTGCTGCGGGTGTAGGTGAAAAGATTTGCCGTCACCAGGATGAGCGAAGCAAAATAATAAAGTAGTTTTTTCTTTTTATTCTCCTCAAAAGAGGCTAAGCAGAAAGAGACCAAGCTTACAATCATTGCGTGAAATCCATAGGTTAAAGGAATGCTGAAATTTGCAGTTGACCTCCATTTTGTGGTTCCTAAAAGATTATATTCTTCAGGAAGCCTTTGGTTTAAAAGATCAAAGCCGGTGTAGTGCTGATAGATAGCATAGAACGCAACGACCACAGAAACCAGAATTAAAATATCGAGCAATTTTCGGCTGAATTTATGGTCATCTAAATTGTTTACCAGAAGGAAAAACATCAGAAGTAACCATTCATTGGAAAAAGCAGCAATACTTGCTTTTACATTGTAAGAGAAAAGTATGGAGATTATGTATGCTCCCAGATAAAGAAGTATAGGTTTATCCCAGAATGATTTTTCCCAGAAAAATTTTTTCTGAGAAAAAAACTTAAGAAGCCACCCTAAGATAGCAATACCCAATCCGATTTGGGAACCTGCTATGGAAAAAGGGGAGAAGAAAACAAAAAGAATGAGTCCAGTTTTAAAGAGATTTTGGGGACTTAATTGATCAGGCATGATAAAAGTTGAAAGGCTTTTTTACGGAGTGTGAGTTATAAGGTTAGATTTTTTTCGATTAACAAAACAAGAATATGACCGATGGTTATATGGACCTCCTGAATTCTCTGGGTATCATCTGAGGGAACAACAAGAGAATAATCTGTTAGATCCATTAATTTTCCACCCCCTTTTCCTAAAAGAGCAATTGTTTTGATTTTTAAACTCTTAGCTGTTTCTGTAGCTTTCAAAAGATTGGGTGAATTGCCAGAGGTTGAGAATAAGAGCAAAATATCTTTTTCTTTTCCTAAAGCTTCGATTTGTCTTGAAAAGACAGACTCAAATCCGAAATCGTTAGCCGAAGCGGTGATAACAGATGGATTGGTTGTCAAAGCTATTGCAGGAAGAGCTTTTCTTTGTGAATCGGAGGTTAATCTGACCACTAATTCACCAGCGATATGCTGGGCATCAGCAGCAGACCCGCCGTTGCCACACAGAAGAATTTTGCTACCATTTTTTATGCAGTCAGATAAAACATCCGAAACTTCAACAATCTTTTCTAAGAACTCATCCGATTTAATTTTTTCTTTTAGCTTGATGCTTTCTTCGATCTGAGTTTTGGCTAAGGACAATTTTTCTTCTTTTTTCTTATCCATTTTAGTGCTAACTTATCCCCTCCTTTCTTTATTGCGGGAGACCACAAGGGTCTCCCCTACATTGATTATCCTGTAGGTCGAGATTCCAATCTCAATATCAAAAAATTGATTTTGGAAAAACAGCCTACTATTCTTCTATCTGATTTTATTTTTTTCTCCTATTTTGGTTCATTTTTGTAGGGGAGGGGTTTATCCCCTCCCGACCTTTGGGAGCCCACGAGGGGCTCCCCTACATTTTTTAATCTATCTCAATTTAACCATCTTTTTAGTTACGACATAATCTTTGTTGGTAACGGACACCCTGTCCGTTACCAAAATCTCGTCACGGACAAGGTGTCCGTGACGAACAATGAAATATCATTTTTTCCAATGTATCGCATCCGCAAACTCCTTTAATATAGAATCATTTAAGTTTTTTTCCAAAGCATTTCCAACAACCACAAAGCTCGCTCCGGCATCAACTTTTGATTTTGCCTGCTCCGGCGTTTTCACTCCTCCCCCTACTATAATGGGGATAGTGATAAAATCTTTCACAGCTTTTATTATCTCATCAGGAACCGGGTTCTCTGCACCTGAGCCAGCTTCCAAAAAGATAAATTTCATCCCCAAATACTCCCCGGCTAATGCATGGGCACAGGCTATGTCCGGCTTATCTTTGGGTATGGGCTGGGTGTTGCTCATATATAGAACTGCGGTTCTTTTTCCTGATTCCATGATTAGATATCCTGTGGGAATGGGCTCAACTCCGAAATCTTTTACTAAGGGTGCGGCTTTAACCTGCTCTCCGATCAAAAGTTGAGGATTTCTCCCTGAGATGAGTGAGAGAAAAAGAATGGCATCAGCGTGTCTGGATACCTGATAAGCATTTCCAGGAAAGATGATAACCGGAACAGATACAGAGCTTTTCAACTCTTTTACAGCCTCATCGAATCTGTTGGTCAAGAGCAAACTGGAGCCAATTAAAAATCCATCTACCCCTGCTTTTTGAGACTTTAAACCTAACTCTTTGATCTGTTCTGTGCTCAATCTATCAGGGTCTATCAGAACTAAAAAACCTGCACCTTTTTCTTCTTTGACTTTTAATAATTTTTGATATATGGTCAAATCTCTTGATCCTTCAGATGTCCCTCTTTTTTTGGAGTGCAAAGCTTCAGCTTTGCTTGAACGCGAGGACTTGTTTGTAAACCTAAAGGTTTATCGTCAAGATGCTTCGCACACTCCAAAATCCTTAAATCTATTTCTTAATCTTCGATTTCAACATCCTTTTTACAATCCTGGGCAATTCTTTTAGTGCTTTATCCAATTTGGAAATATCTTTACCACCTGCTTGGGCTAGATGAGCTTTTCCTCCACCAGAGCCTCCTACAAGCTTTGCTACCTCTTTTACTACATCCCCTGCTTTTAGCCCTTTTTCCTTTATAAGGTCATCTGTAACCACTGCGACCAGAGCGATTTTCTTATCGATTATCCCAGCCAATACACCGATGCTCGATTTCAAATTCTTTCTTATGACATCAGCTAATTCTAAAAGCTCCTCCCTTTTTTCGATTTCAAATTTATTTGAGATAATTTTAATTCCATCAAGTTCTTCTGCTTTCTCTGCAAGTTTTTCTATCTTTTCTTCAGCTTTTTTAGCAACCTCTTTTTTTAGTTTTTTCTCCAGAAGTTTATTCGATTTCAAAAGCTGTTGAACTTTATCTAAAATCTCTTGACCCCTAACCCTTAAAATTTCCTCTAAATTATCCAAAACCTCTTTTTGTTCTTTGACTAATTTATAAGCCATCTCCCCTGTTACCGCCTCGATCCTTCTTATGCCAGAGGCTATACTTGTCTCAGATATTATCTTGAAAAGTCCGATCTCACCGGTTGCTTTCACGTGGGTTCCACCGCAAAGCTCCATTGAATAGTCACCTGTTTTTACCACTCGAACCCTATCTTCATATTTTTCTCCGAACAGTGCTACCGCCCCCATTTTTTTTGCTTGTTCAAAAAGGGCGATGAAAGTCTCAACCTTTAAATTTTCCCATATCTTCTGATTTACCTTATATTCAACAGCCTCCAGTTCAGCAAAGTCTAATGCCTTAAAATGGGTGAAGTCAAATCTCAATCTGTCCGGAGCAACCAAAGAGCCGGATTGATTGACATGCTCGCCCAAGGTCTTCTTTAGTGCTTTGTGTAAGAGATGGGTAACAGTATGGTTACGCATTATCGATTTTCTTCTTTCTACATCGATTCTGGCAATCACCTTTTTAATGGGGTACTTAGCAGAGAGTTTACCTTTTTTAATATTTCCAACATGGATAACGAGATCTCCCTCTTTAAATACATTTGTAACTTCAAACTCGAAATTATCAGCCAAAATCTTTCCCTTGTCGCCGATTTGGCCTCCTGTCTCGACGTAAAAAGGTGTTTTCTCTAAGATAAACGCATTAAAGGGACCATAAACAACATCTAAAACGTTAGCTTCTACCTCATATGCATCATAAATAAAAACTGTTTTATGATGGAGATGTTTTGCCACATCTATAAGTCCTTTTGCATCTATAGGAATAAATTTTGTTTTTTCTTTCGATCGAGCTTGTTGTATTTTCATTTCCCTCTCAAATCCATCTAAATCAAGTTTTAAACCTTTCTCTCGTGCCATTACCTGAGTCAAATCAATGGGGAACCCATAAGTATCATAAAGTTTAAAAACCTCCTCACCCGGTATTATTTTTTCTTTTTTCGATTTCACCTTTTCAGCTACTTTTTCAAAAAGCTCTATGCCTAAATCTAAAGTCTCCTCAAATCTCTCCTCCTCTGATTTTATAACTAAAGCGATGTGCTCTTTTTTTGCTGAAAGCTCAGGATAGGTTTTACCCATTATGTCTACTACAACGCTTGAAAGCTTATAAAGGAAAGGCTTATGCAAACCTAAAAGTCTACAATGTCTTGATGCTCTCCTTAAAATCCTTCTCAGAACATAACCTCTCCCCTCATTAGAAGGAATCGCACCATCAGCAATAGCAAAGCTCAAACCCCGGATGTGGTCAGCAATAACTCTAAAAGACTCCTGATACTTCGATTCTTTTTCGAAGAATCCCTCGGAAGTCTTTTGTCTGCCTACTGTATACTGTTTTCCTGTAATCTCTTCAATTTTATAAATAATAGGTTTAAACAAATCAGTATCATAATTTGAATCAACCCCTTGCATAATTGCTACAAGTCTTTCAAATCCCATTCCTGTGTCAACGTTTTTTGCTGGAAGGTCTGATAAATTTCTGTTTTCATCCCTGTAATACTGCATAAAGACTAAATTCCAGAGCTCTATAAATCTACCGCAACCACAGTTAACCCCGCAATTCGGTTTTTCACATTTATATTCTTCACCCCGGTCATAATGGATCTCAGTTGAGGGACCACAAGGACCCACCTCTCCCATCTCCCAGAAATTTTCTTTTTCGTCAAATTTTAAGACCCTTCCCTTGATAATATCAGTGTGCTCATACCACAGTTTTTCTGCTTCATCATCATCTCTGAAAACAGTAGCCCAAAGTCTTTCCTTTGGCAACTTACAAACCTCAGTTAGATATTCCCAGGCCCAGATTATCGCCTCCTTTTTGAAATAGTCTCCAAAAGACCAGTTTCCTAACATCTCAAAAAATGTATGATGATAGGTATCTTTTCCAACTTCCTCTAAGTCATTATGTTTTCCTGATACTCTTATGCATTTCTGTGAGGAAACAGCTCTTTTGAAATCTGCCTTTTTTTTGCCTGATAAAATGTCTTTGAACTGATTCATTCCAGCATTGGTGAAAAGTAGTGTGGGGTCATCTTCTGGAACAAGAGAGGAACTCGGAACGATCTTATGATTTTTCTTTTTAAAAAATTCTAAGAAATTTTTTCTGATCTTTTCGCTTTTCATTTAACCCTCAGTCTCAAAAAAACTACCCAAAACCTCCATTACCACCTCATACGAAAAACCACGCCTTAGAAGATAGTCTGCCATCCTTTTTTTTGCAAGCCGCTCTTCAAGATTTTCATACCTTTTTTTCCTTTTCTCAATCAATCCTTTTGCTATTTCTTTTTCATTTTTTTTAGGATAAATCTCCTCTAATGCTTTCTCAATAAGCTCTTTTTTTATCCCGAATCTATAAAGCTCTATTCTTAATAGTTTTTCCCCTCTGGGCTTGTGATCGAGCCGGTCCTTTATCCAGCTTAAGGCGAACTGGTAGTCATTTACCAGGTCCAATCTCTTTAAATCTGAAATCACTTCATCTGTTATTTTTTTGGAAAACCCCTTCTTTTTAAGTCTATCCCTTATCTCCTTTTCTGTGCGTGCTCTGAATGACAAAAAATTAAATGTGAACTGTTTTGCCTTTCTTTTTTTCTCTGAGTCTTTTATCTCATCTATTCTTTCCTTAGTTAAAATATCCCCTTCTTTTAGTCCAAACCTATAAAAAGTTTCATCATCTATGCCGAAGCTAAACTCTCCATCTAAAAAGATCGATTTTCTTTTAGGATTTTTTTTCTGGGACTCGATCTTAGTGATTTCTCTTTGTTCTGCCACAAACTCTATTTTTTCTCTTCAGAAGGCTGTTCTTCTTTAATAGTAAAGGAAAGATTCAGTTTTTCCTTGATCTCCTTTTCAATTTTTTGGGCAATATCAGGGTTCTCGATCAAAGACTGCTTGGCATTCTCTTTCCCCTGCCCCATTCTTTCACCCTTATAGGAGAACCAGGTTCCGGACTTTTCGATCACCTTATGCTCTGCTCCTAAATCCAAAAGTTCGCCTTCTTTTGAGATTCCTTTTCCGTAAATTATATCAAACTCAGCATTCTTGAAAGGTGGAGCAACCTTACTTTTGACCACCTTAACTCTATTCCTTGAACCAATTATCTCCTGTCCCTCTTTGATTGAGGCAATTCTACGAATGTCCAGTCTGACAGAGGAATAGAATTTCAGAGCCATTCCACCGGTGGTGGTCTCAGGATTTCCGAAGATAACTCCGATCTTCATCCTGGTCTGATTGATGAAGACCACACAAGTTTTGGATTTGGAGATGGTTGCTGCGAGTTTTCTTAGAGCCTGTGACATAAGCCTTGCCTGAAGACCCATGTGAGAATCACCCATCTCACCCTCTATCTCTGCTCTCGGGACCAGAGCGGCAACAGAATCGATCACTATCAAATCCACAGCTCCGCTTCTGACTAAGGTGTCTACGATCTCTAATGCTTGTTCTCCGGTATCTGGCTGGGAGAGCAATAGGTTATCGATATCCACTCCTAAATTTTTAGCATAAGGTGGATCCATAGCGTGCTCTGCATCGATAAAAGCAGCTACACCTCCCTTTTTCTGAGCCTCTGCGATAAAATGCAAGGCTAAGGTGGTCTTTCCTGAAGCCTCAGGACCAAATATCTCCACTACCCTTCCTCTGGGCACACCACCTACACCCAGGGCATAATCCAAAGCCAAAGAGCCGGTAGGGATAACCGGAATCGAGAGTCCCAAGGATTCGGTGCCCAGTCTCATTATCGAGCCTTTTCCGAACTGCTTTTCGATCTGGGTTACAGCTTGTTCCAATGCCCTCTTTTTCTCTGGTAACATCTCAGCCATTTTTTCCTCCTATTGTTTTAAATTTAATTTCCATTTAAATTTTTTGATAGCACAGGCTGATATAACCTGTGTTTTGTTCCCACCTTGAGGGCAAGGTGGGCTACGAATCTAAAAGTTTTACTTTTTTTAATGGCGTATAAATTGCTCCCTGTGGATGGAGCTGTGATTTCATCACCACCACTTCATCTATTTTGACCTCCTCTGTTTGAAAATCTGTTTTCTCAATCAATTTTACGAGTTTTTCTATATTTTTCGGTGATTTAACTCTTCCAATGGTGAGATGAGGTGAGAAAGCTCTATTTTCTTTAGGGTAGCCAAGTTTTGAAAGCTCTTCCTCGATATTTTTTTGCAGAAATGAGAGTTCTTCTTTCCCTTTATCAACCCCTACCCAGACTACCCTTGGTCTTCTTAAATTGGGAAAGCATCCGAGATTCTTTAAGCTCAAGCTAAAGCTTTTTGCACCCTTTAAAGCCTTCTCGGTTCCATAAAAAACATCTTCTATTTTATTCTCCTCAACCTCACCTAAAAATTTCAAGGTCAAATGGACATTTCCCGGCTTAACCCATGAGACATAGGTATCTGTCCTTTTTAAGGGATTTTGAACTTCCTCGATTTTTTTCTTAATGTTCTCTGGTAACTCAACTGCGATAAAGGTTCTCATTTTTTATATTTATTTTATGATAAAAAGAATTTTTGAATGAGCAATATAAGCTTTATTTTTATAAACAAAATGAACGGTATCAAAATCTTTCTTTTGGTTAAAGAAGGTATCCACTTTTTGTTTTATTAATTTGAAATCCCGTTTTAGTTTCCAACTATTAGCTTTATTTTTTGTATCTGCTATAATAAGAAATATCCTGTTATTGTCTCCGAATCGTTGTTGACCCTGTAGTTCATAGAGATACTTTGCTGCAAGGGCAGGGTTCTTTACTGCATCTTCTATAGTATAGCCTTCTTTGAACCACTCTTTGGGCAGATTAGTATTTTTCACGTCCCACGGTTGTTGTTGCCAGAAGATATCAACATCTCTCACTTTTTTTACTGTTGGGATAACTTTTGTGTGTTCTGCAATAATGTCCTCGAGTATTTCAGATGTCCAATGATTATACCAGGTGCACAAAACATACGATTTTACTTCCGGATTTAAACTTTTACCAACTGCTTTTAATAAGTCCTTTAACCGAAAGTGCTTGCGCACATAATTTTTTTGTATGTGGCTATCCAATTCTCCTTGAACCATCCCCCAAATATGGCTTTTCACTTTCTCAACTTCTCTTATAATTACTTCGTGAGTAATACCTAGTGAATCTCTCTCTTTGTTTCTTTTTGCTTGATATTCAACTTTTATAAATGAATCTATTTTCTTTTCTTCGATTTTTGCAAGGCTTATTTGATTTATCAAATCAGGTATTTTACCTTTATCTGGTAGTCCGTGAATTTCACATAATTTTTTCAAGGCACTTTTCGGTAAAGTACTTAGCTTAAGAAGATAAACTTTTTTTTGACTAACTAATGCCATATATTACTTAACCTTTTGAAAAAACATAATATACTCATGCTTAAAAATATAAAAACCACCTAACAACGCTCGACGGCGCCATAAATGTTCGAGATTTCTTTTGGCTCTATTTCCAACTATATTTTTTATTACAATGCTTTTCAATTTATATCCGTTTTCTATCACCTTCTGCATAGTATAGAAACTCAAAGGGACCCACTCACCTTGAGAGTACTTATCTCCGATAACTAAAACTAAATATCTTTTATTCTCTAAAAGATTATAGGTATTGGATACCACCTCAGAAAATTTATCTAAAAAAGCCTCTTTTGTGGGAGCATTACATAAATCATCAGGAAGATCGCTAAACTTTATAATATCGTGATAAGGCGGGTGCATTACTATTAGCTGAACCTTTTGTTTACCAAACTCTTTTTTCAGAACCTCTTGCACGTTCTTAGCCGTATCCTTTAAACAACTGTTTCCCTGAATTACTACGGTTTTCACTTTATATGGATTTTCCCCCTTGTTTATAAGTGTTCGACTTTTCTCTACCAATTCTGGAACTAACTCTATTCCTATTCCATGTCTACCTAAATGCTTACATTCAATTAAAGTTGTGCCACTACCTGAGAATGTATCAAGCACTACATCTTCTCTTTTGGTGTAACGCAACATCGCTTGGTGAGGAATTTGAGGTATGAAATTACCGTGGAGTTCAGCAGTATGGACGCCACTTTTGTCTCGGCTTCCTAATAACCACAAACTGTCAGTGATTATGTTGGAATACTCTTTCCATCTGGTAATATCAATATCATTAATTGCAGAAGGTTTTAAAGATATGGGAGTTTTCACTTTCTCTAAAGAGACTTCTTTCCCTTTTGGTGAGTGGATCTCTAACCCTAACTGATCTCTTAAAAAATCAACATTATTTGAAAGAGTATAAACTATATTTTTATCTTTTTTTTTCTTTTTGCTCATTGCACTTTAGATATTCAAAGAAAATATAATATTTTATTTACCTCTCCAAAAACAACCTCACCAAATTCAAAGCTGCCTGAGCTGTTCTCTCCCGGTTAGTATTCCTGTCCTCGCCGAATAAAAATTTTTCAGCAAAGGAATCGTTCTCATGAGCAAAACCTATAAAGACCAATCCTACAGGCTTTTCCGGTGTTCCTCCTGTTGGTCCAGCGATTCCTGTTGCTGAAAGCCCAAAATCTGTTTTAGAGATTTTTCTGATACCTTCAGCCATTAAAATCGCCACCTGTTCAGATACTGCGCCATATTTTTCTAACATCTCTTCAGAAACACCCAGAAGCTCGATTTTTGATAGATTGCTATAGCTTATCACACCCCTTTCAAACCATTGGGAGCTTCCAGATACATTGGTGAACCTCTTTCCAATCAAACCACCAGTGCAAGATTCAGCTACCGAGATAGTCTTTTTTTTCTCCAAAAGCAATTTCCCTAAAACCTCCTCTAAGGCGATATCCTCCTCACCATAAATAGTATTCCCTAAGATATTTTTAATTTCTTTTTCAACCTCAATTAATTTTTCCTCTGATTTCGCAGTAAGCTTTATGTCCACACCCAAAAAGCTCGGCAGAAATGCGATATTTGTATCTCTTTCCCCCTTTATTAATTTCTCAACCTTTTCATAGATAATCGATTCAGCAGTCCCGGTGGTTTTTAATCTCTTTTGGAAAAATTTAGTCTTGGTCTTTTTCTGAAGTATTTTTAAGACCTCAGATTCCAAAATTGACCTCATCTCTAAGGGAACTCCTGGCAGGGCGAAAAAGAGTTTTTTACTATCCTCTATAAAAATTCCTGGAGCTGTGCCCCAAAGGTTGTTTAAAGCTTTAGCACCCTGGGGAATCAAAGCCTGATTCTGGTTTATCTTGGGCATTGAAATCCCCCTTTTTCTGAAATTGCTTTCCACCTTTTTCAAAATCTCCTCGTGGAACACCAGATTTTTTCTGAATACCTTTACCACAGCTTTTTTGGTCAAATCATCGTTGGTTGGACCAAGACCACCTGTGGTGATAACAACATCAGCACGATTTAAAGCATTATAAATTGCCTCTGAGATGTTTTTAATATTATCACCAATACTGGTTTTGAAAATTATCTCAATACCTAAATGGTTTAGCTTCTCACCGATGTAGGCTGAATTGGTATCGATGGTCTGACCGGATAAAATCTCATCTCCAATTGTTATTATCTCAGCTTTCATATCCATTATTTTAATAAAAAATTATAATTAGATGTAAAATCAAGTTAGTATAAAATCCTGCGAAAACGTCATCTAAGATTACTCCCCATCCACCACCGAGCTTTTCCAGTTCCCTTAAGGGGAAGGGCTTTATGATATCTATTCCTCTGAATAAGATAAAAGCTAAAGAGTAAAAAAGCAAACTTTTTTGAATCGATAACAAAGAGATTATCATTCCCAAAGATTCGTCTAAAACGATTTTTTTCGAGTCCTCTCCAAAAATATTCTCTGCTCTGCCTACCACTAAAATATTTATCACAAACAAAATTATCGCTAAGGTTAATAAAAGAACAAAATTTCCCGGAACAAAAAACCAGATTAAAGCTATAGTTATTAAGCTTGAGAATGTTCCAGGAGCCTTTGGAAAATATCCTGCAAAAAAGAAAGTGGAGAAAAGCTTTATTATAAAATCTTTCAAATTCTACCTTAATACCCCTTTTAAGAGTGAAGTGTTTTTGACCAGATAATCAACTCCAGTTCCAACTGTCAAGACCATTGATATAAATACCATCCCATCGAATGCTTTGAGAACTAATTGTCGGTTAAATAGTCCGGGATTATGCCCTAAGGAGACTAAGGTCATATCTAAGTTGGTATAAAGTAATATGATGAAAATAATCACCATCTGGGATGCGGTTTTCCACTGTGCCAGAAGTGTTGGCATAATAACTATCCCTTTATATGCGGCGAGTGTCCTGAGTCCGGTGATCAAAAACTCCCTGACGATAATGGTCAAAATCATCCATGCCTTAACGTATCCTAAAGCAACGAAGGAGACAAATGCAGTTGAGGTCAATATTTTATCAGCTAAAGGGTCCATGAATTTGCCGAACCCTGTGATGACTCCTGTTTTTCTTGCTAAATAACCATCGTAGAGGTCGGTTAAAGCTGCAAAAATAAAGACCAAGATGGCAAAATATCTGGAGTATAGATTATCCACTAAAATCAGCACCATAAAGATCGGTGAAAGCAAAATCCTCGATATAGTTAGCTTATTGGGCAAATTCATTTTTATTATCTAATCTGTGCTTGTCAAGTCCCCTGACTTGGCAAGATATCATATCAGGTCTAACACAAAAAATTTAACACACAAAAAATCTTAAGTCAACAAAAAAATCCCGACCAAACCAGAGGATAAAATCGGAGTGCGAAAACTTGTTTTCGCAGGCAACCCATTGTGGTGTCTCTAACATTTCTTTATACTGTCATTGCGAGCCCACATGGGCGAAGCAATCTCTTACCGAGATTCCTCGCAAAGCTTGAGAATGACAGGATAGTAAAGCTATTTGTGAGACACTACACTAGTAAAGGCGATACATGAATATATTGAAGAGAATAATAAAAATTCTAAGCCTTTTGCCTGGAAAGCCTTAGTTGATAGCATATTGAACAAAATTAATTATTGTAAAGAATTGTATGGGACATTACACTAACCGTGCAAATTTTTTATAGAAAAGACGGTTATTGGACATTAAGATGGTGGGTTTTGCCTTTGAATCACCAAAAAATCGCCTAACTTTTTTACATCAAAAAAAACTAAACATAAATCTTTCACCAAGGGTGGGAAAACTACAAAAATTTTTAGAAATATCAAATAAATTATAAAAGCAAAAAAGAAACACAGAATAAATCCATGCTTGTAAAAATAGACAAACACAAGTTTTATCCACCTAATCTTATCGCGCTCAAAGTCATTTTTTATTTTACACCGTAGTATAAGCTTTTTTCCCCACCACTGCCTGTGCTTAGGATATTTTTTCTTCCTGATATAAGAACCTTTTTTAATAAGATCTGCCTCACAGATTCCCTGGAAACTCTTATCTCCTCCTCGCTGTTCAAAAACTCAGTCATATGGGTGAGGTTAAAACCTCTGTATTTGGTCTTATAAAGATGCTCTATTTTATCTTTTATCTTCTCCCTAAGATGGCGAGGAGCCTTTTCCCCTTGCTCTT
>JAUWYR010000014.1 GCA_030615745.1 Candidatus Zixiibacteriota bacterium
CCACCCTCGCCTAACTTCTCTAAAATCTTATAATGAGAAATTGTTCTCCCATTCATACCTTCTCGCTGATTGAGCTTTGACTACACCCTTAATAAATTGAGAAACTACTTGATTGTCAACTAAAAAAGTAAAGAGAAGGAAGATAAACTTAAAGAAGTGCCTTAAGAAGCCTCAATTGTTATACTTAATGCCGCTCGCAAGTGCCAAAAAAAGTCTTTCTGATAAGTTACCACGCTGTTAAAATAAAACTGTCAACCTGAAAATAGCTGACCCTGTGTGCGTGTTGGAAAGTTTACTTAACTATTGTTTGGCTGAAAATTCTAATGTGGTTTCTTATAAGCTAATATATTTGTAAACTCGATGGGTAAAGGGTGGACTATCCCCCGTTTCTGTCCGACCACCTGTATCTTAAAGGATTCCTTATTTACCTATACCCTCTCAAGAGGGGATAGGGGGCTGGCTTTTGCCCTTACACAGAGACCTTTTAAGATTGAGGTAAACTTAAGGTGGACTTATAGTAGAGCTTCGAATAGTTAACTTTATGAATATGCCGGAGGTCGGAGTCGAACCGACACGAGGTTTAAGCCTCACCGGATTTTGAGTCCGGCGCGTCTACCAATTTCACCACTCCGGCTTACCAAATACGTGAATAAATATTAAATTACTGCCTTGAAAAAGTCAAGTGTTTTCGCTTAAAATTTCTTTTAGCACCTCAAAAGTTTGAATGAGGGGTTAGTCCTTTTTTGCTGACCTAACCCCTTGCCCTTCTCCATAAATGGAGAGGAGGAAAGACATGAATTGTATTAATGTATTTTTGCTTAAGATAGCTCTTTTTCCAATTCAAGGTTTAACCCATCTTTTGCGGATATGACTTTTATCCCAAGGTCAGAAGATAGTTTGTCTGCGACATCCCATGGTTTTGCCCTGACCATGGTCATCCCGAAATGGGTCAAAACTGCTAATTTCGGCTTTATTTTTTGAATGATATTTTTCGCATCATATAGGTTAAGATGATCCATTTTTAAACTGATCTGGTCTTTTTTATACCTTACCACATTAATTATGATAAGGTCGCTTTCAGAATATACTTCAATAAGTTTTGGGAAAAACTTGGTGTCAACAATCAAAGATATAGTATATTTAGATGATTTAAACTTGATTCCATAGGTTTCAACTCCGTGGATATGTTTTAAAGGGGTAGAAAAATTTATTTTTCCCAACGAATAATTTCCTCCTTCTTGGAGGATATGAATTTTTTCAACGAAATCCCTCAGGTATTTTAAAATAACCGGGTCATCCTCTCTCTTGATGCATACGCACAGTGCATCCTTGGGAGCAAAAAGCTCTCCCTTTTTTTTGAATCCACCTTGGGTCATCGCCTCGATCATAACATTTATATCTGCTGAATGGTCAAGATGTCTATGGGTTAGAATGATTCCATCCAAAGTTTGTGGGTCGAGTTTTGGCTTTGATGAAGCACATTTGACCAGTGTTCCAGGACCCGGGTCGACTAAAATGTTTGTATCATCCAGACTCATCCAGATACCTCCTGAGGCACGAATCTGTTTTGCCACCACGAATCTTGCCCCAGCAGTTCCTAAGAATTTTATCCTGTTCACAGTTTATTATTACTATTTGTCTGTTTATCTATTTCGTATTCTTTCATTTTCAGCCTTAAGGTGTTTCTATGAATCCCCAAAATATCTGCGGTTTTGCCTAAATTCCAGTTCGTCTTTTCCAAAATATCTATTATATGGTTTTTCTCCATTTCTTTCAAAGAAAAATCCTTAGGAGATTTTACTTTTCTTTTTCCAAAGGAAAGGGAGGAGAGATCTTCCTCATCTAAAGCCTCGCCTCTGGAGAGAACAACTCCCCTTTCAATTATATTTTCCAATTCCCTTATGTTTCCAGGCCAATCATAGGATAAAAGAATATCCTTTGCTTTCTGGGTGATCCCCTTTATCCTTTTGCCACATTTTTTATTCGATTTTTCTATGAAGTGTGTAACTAATGGGATGATGTCTTCTTTTCTTTCTCTTAGAGGGGGGACAAAAATTGAGATGACATTAAGTCGGAAGTAGAGGTCTTCCCGGAAAGTTTTCTCTTCTATCTTTTTCTCCAGATCCTGATTGGTTGCAGATATTATCCTGACATCAACCTCTATTGTATCCTCACCACCCAGCCTTTCGAACCTCTGAGACTCTAAAACCCTTAAAAGCTTGACCTGAATTTCTTTTGGGATATCACCGATCTCGTCTAAAAAAAGGGTTCCTTTATCAGCCAATTCAAATCTTCCCTCTTTTTTCTTAACCGCACCAGTAAAAGCACCCTTCTCGTAGCCGAATAGTTCAGATTCGAGTAAAGTCTCTGGTAAAGCTGCACAGGAGACAGGGATAAATCTTTTCTCAGATCTTTTGCTCAAAAAATGAATTGCTCTGGCAACTAATTCTTTTCCAGTTCCTGAGTCACCTCTTATTAGAACTGTCGAGTCAGTAGGAGCAACTCTTGTCACTGTGCTTAAAACATCTTTTATAGCTTTGCTTTCACCGATTATCTTTAAATCCTTATATTTTTCTTCGAGTTCTTGTTTTAAAAATCTGTTCTCAATTATGATTTTTTGTTCATCAAAAGCTTTTTTAATATTAAGGTTCAGCTCATCTAAATTTATGGGCTTGTTTAGATAATGGAAAGCTCCTTTTTTCATAGCATCCACTGCGGTTTCAATCGATCCATATGCGGTCATCATTATCACCTGAATATCAGGATTTATCTTTTTCAATCTCTCCAATAATTCTATTCCATCCATTCCTGGCATCTTAAGATCGACTAAAGCTAACTCGAAATTTTTCTGGTCGCAGAAATTTATTGCTGATTCACCTGAATTTACAGTAGATACAGAGTATCCCTGTTTTTTTAAAAACCCTGAGAGCATGTTAAGCTGGGACTCTTCATCATCTACTATGAGGATTCTGTACAAAGGCATAAATTTATCTTTTAATTAAGATCACAGGCTGTGACAACCTGTGATACCGGTTTTTTGTAAAAATATATAAAGAAGATTTTAAATAGCAAGTGATTTGAAGTTTTTTAAAAACAAAGATTTTTTCTCTATGTATCGGCAAAAGGATTTGCGGATGCCCGCAAGCTTCAGGAATCCCTGTCCAAAAAAAGTCCGATTTTCCTTGACAAATTAGTAAAAATTTTTATATTTGTATTATAAAACATCTATACGTATATCTTTATTAACCCTTATCCGGTGAGTAAAGATGTTTCTAAAAAATCTTTACACCCCTTTAAAAAGAAGAAAAAAGAGCCATATCTTGAATTTTAAACCACAGGAGGTCAAGATGTTTTTTAGAAGTTCGGTTTTGTTGTCTAAGACTTTGTTTATCATAATTCTTTTTTTAGTTTTATCATTTACTTCGTTTAATAGTCTTTATTCCCAAACTGCTCAACCCCATAATGTCTCCATCCTAATTAACTTAATCGACTTCTTGTGCGGCGATGCTAATGCAGATGGAGATATTAACCTCGGCGATGTGATCTGCATAGCTAACTATCTACTCAAGGGAGGACCTGAACCTGTTCCGCCGGATGCTGCAGATGTCAACTGCGACGAGTTGATAAACATAGGAGACGTCATCTACCTGGCAAATTATCTGCTCAAAGGTGGACCCCCACCCTGTTGGTCCGAAATTCCAGTCAATTTTGATAGTTGCAAAACATTTCAGAGAATGGATCCTATAGATAGCACCCCACCAAATCAAGATTGTATAGAATATCAATATGATGGGGAGAATGTTCTTTCGATCAAGCACATAAATGCGGGATTCAATTGCTGTGCTGATGAGATGAAGGCTTTTGTAAACATTGAGGACAACATTATTACAATAGAAGAAAGAGAATATTTTTATGTTGGGCCATGTTATTGCCTTTGCCTTTTCGATTTGGATTATGATATTAGCGGCGTGAGTCCGGGAGTGTATACGATAAAAGTAATCGAACTATATTTATCCGAAGGTGATGAACCGCTGGAATTCACTGTTGATCTTTCTTCTTCAACTTCAGGTAGACACTGTGTAGATAGATCTGGTTATCCCTGGGGGACTTGGTAAATAAAACTCTTGATTGATCGGCAAAAAGACTTGCCGGTATCCTAAAATCTGATATTGTTAAAGGGACAGACCTTCAGGTCTCTGATGCTTCGAGAATCCGAAGGATGTTTCGAAGAGGAATTCGCGAAGCTGATTGGCATCCCGCCTTTGGCGGGATGCACCAGTGAGGATTTTAAATCGTTCCTTTGGATTATTGAGTTTCAAAAGTCATATCACGCTTCTTGTAAAATGTAAGTGTCTCACCATTGTTTGCCCTCAATGGAGTTTAAGAGTGGGTGGTTTTTTACTTGATTTTTAAAAGGGGAGACACTAAATTAGTGAGGTGTTTTGTTATTTTAAGTTAATTGAGATACCTAAATAAGTGAAAGTAAAAATTATGAAAGGAGATGAACGCAATGGCAGACAAGAAGGCAGACCTGGCTGGACCTGGCATCGGCGACTATGACGAGCTGGAGAAAATCCTGCCACAGGACTACAGCTCTCTTTTGACCCCAAAGGAAACGCAGAAGGCAATCTTTTCGGTGAAGAACTACATCGAGGAGAATCTGTGCAAACAGCTCAATCTGATGATGGTTCAGGTTCCGCTGATCGTTGACGTTGAGAGTGGAGTGAACGATTACCTGGACCGTGATGGCTCACGTGCCCCAATCCAGTTCCACATTTCAAACGACTATGACAAACATCCAATAGATGCCCAGGTAGTGCAGGCCGCAACCAAGTGGAAGCGTGTTGCGCTGAAACAGTTTGGTATGAAGGTGGGTGAGGGTTTGTGCACAGATATGAAAGCTGTGCGCAAGGACTACTTCCTAGACCACGATCACAGCTGTTATGTAGATCAGTGGGACTGGGAGCTGGTGATAACGGAAGAACAGCGTAACCTGGACTTTCTGACTGAAGTGGTAAAGAGGATCTGGAAGGTTCTCAAGGGCGCCGAGGCCCATGTCCAAAAGCTTTTTCCCCAGCTGAAGACGGATAAGTATCCCAGCCTGCCCGAGGAGCTTACATTCATCCATGCCGAAGACATTCTTGAAAAGTACCCCGACCTTCCGCGTAAGCAGCGCGAGACAACGATCCTGCAGGAATACCCCGCGATCTTTATCATTGGGATCGGCTGGACGCTCAAGGATGGCTACCCGCACGAAATGAGGGCGGCAGACTACGATGACTGGGTCACGGAGACAACATCTGAGGACGGCAGACTTATGCATGGTCTTAACGGTGATATTCTTGTCTGGAACCCGGTGACAAAGCGCCGCCACGAGCTGACATCCATGGGTATCCGGGTTAACGCCGACACGCTCAAGAAACAGCTGGAGATCACCGGCCAGCTTGATTTCCTCAAGTTACCATACCACCAAGGAATCATAAACAACGAGCTCCCGCTCTGCATAGGTGGTGGCATTGGGCAGTCCCGCACCTACATGCTTCTGCTCAAGAAGGCGCATCTTGGAGAGGTCAGTGTCACCGTATGGCCAAAGATACTCAAGGACATGTGCAAAAAGAAGAACATCTTTGTCCTGGAGTGAACAGAAAATCTGTCCTTACATTTTTTAATGGTGGCGTCAGGAGTTTCCTCCTGACGCCTAAGGCTCCTAAGTATCAAAATTGAAAAACCTGAAGCGTTTTTTAAAGTGGAAGGTTCATAAATATCTTGACTTTTAGTTGACAAAATATTTATATTACAACAAGGTTATTTTTTATCTTATGAATTAATGGTGGCGTCAGCAGTTTCCTCCTGTTTCTTAAGGCTCCGTTAGGAGGTAAGTCTCGATGGTACTGAACTAATTTATGATTTGATAGCTGGTGCTGGCCGCCTCGTCCGTTAGCAGATGAGAAACGATATAGACAAGGTGTACTCTATGAACAGGAAAAAATTGAGGAATTCATGACAGAGCAAAAACAGCAACTTCTTAAAGCTAACTCCCGTTTTAAGCAACTCCCTTCATGTATTTTAAGTGCCGAGGACATAAGGAAAATCTTTACTTTATTAAAAGAGAAAGTAGAGGAGGCGGTGCAAATTGAGTTGAAGGAATTGCAACGCCCAGATGGAATGACAGAAACTGATTTTAACAAACTCAAAGAGAATATAATTAAGAATTTCAAACTAACAGTTCTTGTAATGGGGACTAAAGGAGAAAGATTAGCCAGTGTCAATATCTCGGCTCTTTCCGCCGAAAACATCCCAGAAGATCTTGAGTCGATTACATTCGAGTGTTCCTATTTGTTTGGGTCTTTCTTTGGTATAAAGCCTAAAAACAACTTGGAGGTTGTTTTAGATTTTCGAAGACCCAAGATTCTTGATTTTTCAAATCCATCACTTGAACCAAATCCAAACAAAAGTCACATTCAGGTAATGGGGAATAACGATACATGGGTAAATGGTGTTTATCATAGTTTGATTTCTTTCTTCAAATCAAAAATAAGCAAAAGGAGTTGGGTCCATTCTCGCTATGTTTATGAGTTAATTTTATGGTGTTTTATTTTTCCTTCAATTTTTTGGACGATATTTCGAATTGACACTCATATTAGACCTGCACTCGGGAACATTTCGACTATTCTTTTGATTGCTTTATATTTTTATTTTTTCTTTACTATTCTTTTTATATACAGATTGTTTTTCAACTATGTGCACTGGATTTTTCCAGTCCTTGAATATCGAACAGAGCAAGGGACAAAGATGAGCACACACAGGAGAACTTTTGGGAGAATTTTTGCTGCAATAATTACAATAATACTAGGTCTAATCATAGCGTTACTTTACGATGTCTTGAAGTATCTTTAATTAGTTGCGTCAGGAGCTCCACTCCCCTGGCCGGGCAGGCTGACGCTTAAAAACTTCTCCTAATGCTAACGGCTCTGTCGGGAGGTAACTCCCGACAGCACTGGAAAATTTACATTCTCTCATTCTATTTCGCAGAGGGATAAACCCTCTGCTACGCGTAGCGGAGCCTTTATGGCTCCGATACCTCAGGAGCCTGAAGAACTTTTTGAGCCCGGAGAAGTTATCAGTAAGGAATAGCTTTTACTTTTCTTACAATACAAGATTTTCAATCATTTCTTTTAAAACTTTCCCCTTAACCTTACCTTACTCATAAAATTTGACTATTAATAATGATTTTAATTGATAAATTCAACTTTAAACTTATATTTATTGTCATTGCTAAGAGATTTTGAGATTTAGATTGAGAACGTTGCACCCAAAAAGCCTTCTTGCTCGAATAAGTTTAAAGAGGGATAAACCCTCCCTGGCCGGGCAGGTTCCTATGCGTCAAGGAAAAAAAATTAGCGTGGCAGAGCCTTTTTGGTTTTTGATTAAATAGGATATAAATTGAAAGAAGAACAGACTAAAAACTACTCTGTTTTGGTAGTTGCTGTCATCTCGGTTAGCTGGGCATCGATTTTTATCAGACTAACCGGTGCTCCCCCTTTAGCAACTGCATTTTATAGGATGGGACTGGCAAGTTTGTTTTTGATTCCCATAAGTCTTTACAAATATCTTCCAGAAATAAAAGAGATAAAAGGGAAACTTTTATTTTTCTCATCTCTCTCAGGGATATTTTTGGCATTGCATTTTGTCTTCTGGATCACTTCGCTTTATTACACAACTATATCAAATTCGGTTGTGTTGGTTACTACTCAACCGATATTTGTGGCACTTCTTTCTCATTTTATCCTTAAAGAAAAAGTTCGTTTTATCGGTTTCTCCGGAATCATCTTAGCTTTAATCGGTGCTTTCATCATAAGCAAAGGTGATATGGCAATAGGGAAGGAAAACTTCATCGGTGATGTTTTAGCTTTGCTTGGTGCTATTATGGCAGCTTTGTATCTTTTCTTCGGAAGGGTTGTCAGGCAGAAACTCAACTTGGTTCCTTATATCTTCACCGTTTATACCATTTCTGCCATAACTATTGGAATCATCGCAATATTTTACAAAACCCCTTTCTATCCCTATCCCAAAATCACTTTCTTCTGGTTTATTCTTTTAGCTTTAGTTCCCCAGCTTGTCGGACACACCCTTTATAACTGGGCATTGAAACATTTAAAAGCCTATTTAGTAGGAACCAGTATCTTAGGAGAACCGATCGGAGCAACCATTTTAGCTTATCTTTTCTTCAAAGAAATTCCATTTATCCAGACTTATATTGGTGGAGGGATGATACTCTTTGGCATATATCTTGTTTTTTACAGCGAAAGGGGTAAGAGAGCAATTAAGTGATTTTTTTGCTGGATCAGGTCCTTGGTCTGAACCCCCTCAGGAGAAGCCCCTTTTTTTGTAGGGGGCTTGCTGAGCTTAGCGAAATCCCGATTTTACAGGGTTCCTACAAGCCTTTTTGGAGCTCACCTTGGCAGGGGGCAGGCAAGGGGCTCCCCTACTCCTAATCAGCGTTATCCTTCGGGCGACCACGAAGGGTCGCCCCTACATTTTATGTGATGTCAGATCCTCAGACCTGACACTCTGTAAGTAGTTCCTGGCATAAAAAAAGTTCGACTGAAGTCAAAGTGGAAAATTCGCCTAAAAATAATGCAGGCACCCAATCGTTGAGTGCCTGCATTTTCTTCGTAAAGCTAAAGAACCTTCTAAACCAACTCTATATACAAAAATTACAATTTAGCAACGTTTATTGCCTGTGGACCCTTTTGACCTTGAGTTGTCTCGAAAGTGACCTCATCACCTTCCTTGAGGGTTTTGAATCCTTCTCCGGTTATAGCTGAGAAATGAACAAATACATCCTTGCTACCATCATCAGGAACAATAAATCCATATCCTTTAGCCTCATCAAACCATTTAACCTTGCCTTGCAAAAAACTTCACCACCTTTCTTTATAAATTTAAAAGCCACGAAAGCCGGAACTTAAGATTTCGTGGCTGAGAAACTCAAACTACGAAAACTCACTACAACTTCCTTTACTTCTTTTTAAAGATACCAGTTCAATAAATTTTGTCAAGCAAAATCGTCAAGATGCTTCGCATATCTATTTTTTTATCGGCAGAAAATGAGAATCTTAAGAGTGTAAAAAAAAATTCTATCAGACCCATAACAAAAGAATTACACCAGCTAAAAAGGCTAAGATGGCTCCGAACAAGAATGCGAAAAAGGCGCCGAAGCTCTGCCACAAAAATCCGAAAAGCAAACTCGAAGGAAGTGCAGCTAAACCTATTGCACCATGAAAGATCCCATAAGCAGTGGCTTTCCTTTCATCTTTAACCAGATCAGCCACATAAGCCCTCATAGTCCCATCTGAAAAGCCATAATATAGTCCATACAAAGCAAAAAGTAGCCATATATGATATGGTTCGAAAGCTGTTCCAAAGCCAAAGTAGGTTAAAGCATAGATTAAAAAACCTAAAAGCAATACCTTTTTCCTCCCGATTTTGTCAGATAAAGCTCCAGCCGGGATGGAGAATAGGGTAGAGGTGAGATTGAATAAAAGCCAAAGAAGTGGGATGAAGATTACACCAATTTTCAATTCTTTCGCTCTTAAAAGGAGAAAGGCATCAGATGAGTTACCCAAGGTGAATAAAATTGTGACTAAGATAAAGATTTTAAAACCTTTTTCCAACCCTTTGAATTCAAATTTCCTTTTTTGAGAAAGAGGGTTTTTTTCTTTGGGTTTTTCTTTTACTAAAATGATTAGTGTTGCAACAGCCAGAAAAGCAGGGATCAAAGCTAAAAGAAAAAGGCTCCGGTAGTTTTGATTAAAAAGAGGTAAAAATATGAAAGCCAGAAAGGGTCCCACAACTGCTCCGGCTGAGTCTAAGGCTCGATGTATGCCGAAGGATACCCCTCTTTTCTTTTGGCTCGATTCTGCAATCATTGCATCACGGGGTGCGGTTCTCATTCCTTTACCCAGTCGGTCGACAAATCTCACTAAAAGCACATGCCAGGCTCGCCCGGCAACTGGAAGGAATGACTTTCCCAAAGCAGAAAAAGAATAACCTAAAACAACTATTGGCTTTCTTTTTTCCCAGCGGTCAGAAAGCCACCCTGAAAGCACTTTTAAAAAAGCTGCTGACGTCTCTGCAATCCCCTCTATAAGCCCTACATAGACTAAACTCGCTTTTAAAACCAATGTGAGAAAAATAGGCAATAAAGGATAGATCATATCAGACGACAGGTCAGTTAAAAAACTAACCACACCTAAGACAAATACATTTCTTTTTATTCCGTAAAAATTTTTAAATCTCATTTTCTCCCTTGAGGATACATTTTTGGGGTAAATTAGATTTAAATGAGATTTTTGTCAAGAAGATTAAAAGTAGTAAGATTTTTTTAGAGTGTGAAGCAAAAGCTTTGTTTAAAAAAAGGAATAAAATCATAGAGTGAAGTTCGGTTTCAAAGCAAGACATCCATCAAAAGCAGGAAGATAGGTTAATTTAGACTTGACAAAGACCGAATTGTAATTATATTAATTTTTTAAAATAATTGAGGATGATTATGAAGACATACGTTCCTAAGATATCCGAGATAAAGAGAAACTGGTATTTAGTCGATGCTAAAGGTAAGATACTGGGAAGATTGGCAACAGAGATAGCTAAAATTTTGCGTGGAAAGACAAAACCTGAATTCACTCCTCATCTCGATTTAGGCGATTATGTGGTTGTGGTTAATGCAGATAAAGTTATTTTATTCTCTGACAAGAAGGAGAGGGGAAAGGTTTATTACCATCATACCGGTTATCCAGGGGGGTTGAAAAAAGTTTCCTTCACCAAGCTAAAGAAGGAAAAACCTGAACAGATAATAAGAGATGCTGTTTCCGGAATGTTACCCCATAACAGGTTAGGACGCAAAACGATTTCCAAACTTTTCGTCTATGCAAAAGAAAAGCATCCTCATAAAGCACAAAATCCAAAACCTTTGAACTTATAAAAGGAGCAAATTTTGGCAGTCAAGGTATTCGAAGCAACTGGGAGAAGAAAAACTTCTGTGGCGAGAGTCAGGATAGGTTTAGGGACTGGCAGAAAAATAATCAATGGCCGATCCCTTGCTGAGTATTTATCGAGGGAGGCGCTCATTAAAATGGTGGAAAAACCACTTGAGATTACAGAGACAAGTGGAAAGCTTGATATAATCTGTAAAGCAGAAGGGGGAGGACTCTCTGGCCAGGCTAGCGCGATCAGATTAGGGCTTGCCCGTGCTCTGGTTAAAATGGATGAATCTTATAAAAAGCCTTTAAAAAAAGAAGGGTTTTTGACCAGGGATCCAAGAATGGTTGAAAGAAAAAAATATGGATTGGTCAAAGCCCGAAAGAGATTTCAGTATTCCAAGAGATGATATTTTCTTAAAAAATTTCTTTTCAAATAAAATTTAAAGAAATGTTTTATAAAGGAGTTAAATGAACGTAACAATCAAAGAACTTTTGGAAGCTGGGGTTCACTTCGGTCATCAGACCAAAAGGTGGAATCCCAAAATGAAGAAATTCATCTTTACTGCGAGGAACGGTATTTATATTATCGACCTTCAGAAGACCTTGACCTGCCTCCAGCGTGCCTGCGATAAGGTAAGGGAGGTGGTGGCTAATCAAAAAAAAGAGATTATTTTTGTGGGAACTAAAAAGCAGGCTAAGGAGGTTGTTCGGGAGGAGGCGAAAAGATGTGAGATGCCACACGTTACTGAGCGATGGCTCGGAGGGATGTTGACCAACTTTTTAACTATCCGCCAGAATATTAAAAGGTTAAAGGAACTCGAGGAGAAAAAGGAAGATGGGACCTACCAGAAATTGACTAAAAAAGAGGCCCTAAAACTGGAAAGGGAAAGGAAGAAATTGGAAAAAGTTTTAGGAGGAATTAAAGATTTAACCCGTCTTCCCAGCCTTTTATTCGTAGTCGACTCCAAAAAGGAAAGAATTGCTGTAGCAGAGGCAAATAAACTGGAAATACCAGTTGTCGCTATAATAGATACAAATTCCGACCCTGATCCAATCGATTTTCCTATAGCTGCCAATGATGATGCTATAAAATCGATCAAAGTTATCACAAAAGAGATAGCTAATGCAGTTTTAGAGGCTAAGAAAAAGATTATTGAGGAGGTGGAGACTCAGGCTCTTTAAATTTTATGATGGAAATCGACGCAAAATTAGTTAAGGAGTTAAGAGACAAAACCGGAGCAGGTGTTTTGAATTGTAAGAAGGCTTTAGAGAAATCAGACGGAGATATAAATAAGGCTATTGATTATCTAAGAGAACAAGGGATGGCACAGGCTGCTAAAAAAGCGAGCCGGATAACTAAAGAGGGAATAATTTACTCTTACATTCATCCAGGAGAGAAATTAGGGGTATTGGTTGAGGTTAACTGTGAGACAGATTTTGTCGCCAGAACTGAGGATTTCAAGAGTTTGGTTAAGGATATTGCTATGCAAATTGCTGCCACCAATCCTCTGGTGGTGAATCGAGCTGAGCTCAAAGAGGAGGTTATCCAGAAGGAAAAGGATATATACAAGGCTCAGGCAAAATCTGAGAACAAACCTGAGAAGATCATCGATAGAATCGTCCAGGGGAAGCTGGGTAAGTATTTTCAAGAGGTATGCCTGTTAGAACAGCCTTTTATCAAAGATGAAGATCGAACAGTGTTAGAGCGTATCAACGAGACTATTGCCAAATTAGGTGAAAATATCACTGTTAAAAAGTTTACACGATTTAGACTTGGCGAATAAAAATTTCTATTTTCAGGTCCCTTGATTTTTTATTTTCAGCAAATTCTGATTAGATGACTGACCCCAAATATAAATGTGTTCTTCTAAAAGTCTCCGGCGAAGCTTTTTTAAGTGAGGAGAAGTATGGTCTTGATTTCAAGACTTTTCGAAAAGTAGCAACTCAGATAAGAGAAGTTCAAAAGTTAGGGGTTGAGATTGGAGTTATGGTTGGTGGAGGTAATATCTTCAGGGGAAAAGTGGCTGAATCTTCTGGAATTGATAGGGTCTGTGCTGACTATATGGGTATGTTAGCAACTGTGATAAATGCTTTAGCATTGCAAGAGGTTTTGGAAAAATTAGGAGCTTCAAGTTCGGTTTTGACCGCAATCGGTATGGAGAATGTGGCTGAACAATACAGCAGTAGAAAAGCGATAAATCATCTCAAAAAGGGTGAAATATTAATATTTGCTGGTGGAACAGGAAATCCATATTTTACTACTGATACCGCTGCTTGCCTAAGGGCTTTGGAGATAGGGGCAGATGTGGTGATGAAGGGAACAAAAGTCGATGGGGTCTTTTCAGCTGACCCAAAAACTGTTCCCCAAGCTAAAAAATTTGACTCTTTGAGCTATTTGGAGGTCTTAGATAAAAAGCTTGCGGTGATGGATACTACTGCAATAACATTATGTATGAATAATAAGCTCCCGATTATTGTGTTTAATCTTCAAAAAGAGGGTAATCTTAAAAGGATAATCCTGGGAGAAACCTTAGGGACTATTATTAAATGAGAAGACTTTAGAAGTATAAATTTCAAATAAAAGTTGCTCTTTTTCAGACTTAAATTATCTTATTTATGAAGTTCCTATATTTTAATTAATAAGCTTTCGGAGCAATGAGTGTGTCTGAGAATTATGATTTGCCGTGGTAGGCGCCCATATGGGCGTAACTTGGTAATATGATAAAAGATTTATTTCTTTTAATTAGAGTAAAACTTAGTCGAGGGAATTCCTCGGCATTTCATGAAAGGGGAAAATATGGATGTAAAAAAAGTTCATTCTGATACAGAGGAGAGGATGAAAAAGGCGGTTGAGGCTATATCGCGTGAACTATCCACAATAAGAACAGGAAGGGCAACTACTGCCTTGCTCGAGGGGATAAAAGTAGATTACTACGGAACGATGACCCCCATTAATCAAATAGCCAGCATATCCATCCCTGATCCCAGGCTTTTAGTCATCCAGCCCTGGGAGAAAAAGATGATTACGGAGATCGCTAAGGCAATTCAAAGGTCAGATTTAGGTTTAAATCCCTTAACAGATGCCAATGTGGTTAGGCTCCCTATACCACCTTTAACTGAGGAAAGAAGAAAGGAGCTTGTCAAGATAGTAAAAAGAATTGCTGAGGAGGGGAAAATTGCTGTCAGAAATATAAGAAGAGATGCTAATGAAAAATTTAAACAGGCTGAGAAAGATAAGGAGATCTCTGAGGACGAATCGCGAAAAGCTCAAGAGAATGTCCAGGAATTAACTGATAAATTTATCGAGCAAATTGATGAGCTTTTTAATAAAAAGGAAAAAGAGGTTATGGAGATCTGATTGTCTAAAAATCTTATTAGTTTGGGAAAATGTTTTATTTGTGTTAAAATACAAATAACTAATCTCTTGATGCATTCGCACCCATCTTCTGTTTAAAAAAAATTAAGGAGGAGAACAGTGAAAATTATTAAAACTAAGTTTTGTTTTCACCTTTTAGTTTTAACCTTAATATTTGCACTAAAAGGTGACGTGTTATCCCAACAGATGGAGTTCAATACTTCTAAAAAGAGTTTTATTGAGAAATCTAATTTCGAAGTCGCTTTCGGAATAGGAAGTTTCTCCAACAGAGTTTTTGAAGGTCAAACTAAGTTAGTTCCACAGATGGATATGCAGGGAATTTTCAGATATGAGCCGAAGCTTTTTCAAACCTTTGTCAAGTTAAAATTTGGTCTTTATAAATTAGGTCCTGTTAAAACAGATGGTCACTTCTGGGATGAGCATTCAAATTTTTTGAAGATAGGTCCAGGAATAAGCAAAAAAATCCAAATATCTGAAAAAATAATCTTCAGACCTAATCTTGAAGGAAATTTCATGCTTTTCGCAGGGTCAGAAAAAGAAAGGGATGAAAATAACAATATCTCAGATGTTTTTGACAGCAGTTATAGCGATTTTGCACCTGAGTTTGGATTTACCCTTTTGTTTTCCAAAACAGTTGACTTCAGCTATTCTTACCGACGGGGGGAAGAACCTTTTCATTATATAAGTTTTCGTCATTCTCCAATGTTTAAAGATGGTATCACTCCCAAGGTTTACTATGAGTTTTTCACAGGTGAAAAACATAAAGCTTTTTATGCTGGTGTTTGGTGGCCTGTGGCACTCAAAGGAGGAGCAAAAGGATATAATTTAAAAAAGGAGAGTCTGGTTAAAAAAGACTTCTGGAGCAAGGCATCTTTCCACGTATATATGGGTGAGATAGTAGTTTTTACAGTTGGTTCATTTATATTTTTAGCTCTGATGGGAGCAAGCTGGGCTGGATAGGAAAGGTGCAAAAATTGAGAAAAGAAGTTGAAAAATTTAAAAAAAAGATTTTGGAGAATAAGAATCTCCCTCAACATATTGCCATCATAATGGATGGCAATGGCAGATGGGCGAAAAAAAGGGGCTTGCCCAGAATTGCTGGTCATAAAGCCGGGGTGAAAACTGTTAAAAGGATTGTAAAAGCTGCTGGTGAGTTAAATATTAAATTTTTGACTCTTTTTACTTTTTCCACTGAGAATTGGAGAAGACCAAAAAAAGAAGTTTCCGCTATAATGGGGCTTTTATACAAGACCACAAAAAAAGAGATAGATGAGCTATACCAAAACAATGTAAGGCTTATCACCACTGGAAGAATCGATGGGTTTTCCCCAAGAAGGAAAGAGATTTTAGAGAAAGCTATGGAAAAAACTAAGAATAATACTGGATTAACTCTAAACCTCGCACTAAACTACAGTGGGAGGGTCGAGATTTTAGATGCTGTAAGAAAGATAATAAAAGATTTAAAAAAGGGCAAAATCGATGAGGAAAAAATTGACTCAAAACTTTTCTCCAGCTATCTTTATACCAAAGACCTGCCTGACCCAGACCTTCTGATAAGAACTTCCGGAGAGCTCAGGCTCTCCAACTTTTTGTTGTGGCAGACCTCCTATACAGAGCTTTATATCACAGATGTCCTGTGGCCCGATTTCTCCGTTTCTGATTTTCACCAGGCAATTTTGGATTATCAGAAAAGGGAGAGAAGATTCGGGGGAGTAGGTTAAATTGTTTTAAATGAAAAATCTTTTAACCAGAGTATTGGTTGCCATCTTTTTTGTCCCCCTTCTTTTGTTGCTTTCCTTTTTAGGAAAGTTTTATTTTTTCTCCTTCATCGAGCTTTTAATTTTTTTAGGACTTTTGGAATTTTCAAAAATTGCTAAAAAATCTGGAGCTGAAATTCCAGTTGCTTTTTTGATTGGAATCGGGCTTTTAGTAGGACTTTTCTCCTTTTTTTCCGGGGAGAAAAACCTTTTGGGGCTTTTGTTTTTAGCATTCCTTTTAGTGGGTTTTTATCAACTTTTTAGAGCTGAAGTAGAAAAAATAGGTTTGAATATTGCTTTTTTCATCTGTGGAATAGTCTATGTCTCTTTTTTCTTTTCCTATTTGATTTTAATCCGTCAACTCCCTTTGTCTTTGGGGATAGAATATAAAATCGGGGGTCTGTGGATAATTTTTATTTTGGTCTGTGTATGGCTTTGTGATACCTTAGCATATTTTATTGGAGTTTCTTTGGGAAAGAATAAGCTTTTGCCGAAAGTCAGCCCTAAGAAGTCTCTGGAGGGAGCAATTGGAGGTGTTTTGGGAGCTATCTTAGGTGCTTTTTTATCCTATTATCTTTTTTTAAATTTTATTTCCATTTTTCATCTTTTGATAATTTCTTTGATCATAGGGACATTTGGTCAGATAGGTGATTTTGTTGAATCGAGCTTTAAAAGGGGAGCCGGGCTTAAGGAATCATCTTTTATCATACCTGGTCATGGAGGAATTTTGGATAGATTCGACAGCCTCCTTTTCGTTTCGCCCCTTGTTTACTATTACATTAAATTCATAATTTATCGTTAATGTCGTATTTAAGATATTTAGATTATCTTTTTATCACCCGTCCAGTTTTGATGCCTCCTGTGTGGACTATTTTGCTTTTAGGATACCAGAGGGCAATTTTTTTTTCTGGAGAGAAAGAAAAGGTTGGTTGGGTCTTTGTTTTGATCTTTTTTTTGATCGGTGGCATTTATATCCTTAATCAGATTTTCGATAAAAAATCTGATCTTTTAAACAAAAAACTCTTTTTCCTCTCCTCTGGTTTTGTAAAAGACCTCGAAGCCTGGATTGAGGCAACATCTTTTATTTTTCTCTCTGTTTGTTGTGCTTTTTTTATTTCAACTAATTTAGGGATTTTATTTCTTTTAGGATTTTTTTTGGGTTATCTTTATTCCTGTCCCCCTTTCTTTTTTAAGAATAGACCTTTGTTGGGGTTTTTATCAAATGCATCAGGGCATGGATGCTTGGTATTTTTGATAGGATGGCAGATTAATTCAAATATAAACTTCGATGCTTTACTTTTCTCCTTACCATATTTTTTAGCAGTTAGCGCAGTTTATTTGAACACAACCTTGCCTGATATAGAAGGCGATAGAAAAACTTCTAAGATAACCTTAGGTGTTAAGTTAGGAGTTTTGCGGGTATCTTTTATCTCATCAATTTTGGTCTTAATATCTATATTTTTATCTTTAAGCTTCAAAGATTATCCTTTCTTTTTTTCTGCGCTTTTGTCATTTCCATTTTTTATCAGAGCTTTCTTGACAAAAAAAGAAAAAAATATTATCCTTTCAACAAAGTCGGCTGTTTTATTTTTATCTATAATCGCCGGGATTTATCATCTCTGGTATTTTTTAGTTTTAATAGTCGGATTTTTTGGAACGAGGTTATATTATAAGAAAAGATTTGGTATGACTTATCCAACTTTAACATAAAAAAGAAAGTTATCGGAACGATCAAGAGATATGAAAAAAATAATATTTTTTGTGATTGTATTGGGAGTCTTTTTAAGCTGTGCATCTCATCCGAGGTTTACTCTTAAAACTGAAGATAATTACCCTTTAAGTGAGAGTAAGATCGATAAAAAGCTGATGGGAAGGATAATCAAATCCTATCTTGGTGTTCCATATAAAGAAAAAGGGAGCTCTCATCTGGGAATAGATTGCTCTGGATTGGTAGTTGAGGTCTATAGAAGATATAATGGGATGAAACTTCCTCGCGATGTGAATAAACTCTTTAAACTGGCGAAGAAGGTAAAAAGAAAAAAATTGGCTTATGGTGATTTGGTATTTTTCACCATGGATTTCAGAGAGGTCACTCACGTGGGGATCTATATAGATTATGGTGAATTCGTTCACTCCTCTGAATCCCAAGGGGTTGTCATATCTTCTCTTGATGAATCCTATTATAACAGAAGATACGTGGGCGCAAGAAGGGTGATTCCTTAATTTTTTTGATGCATCGGTAAAAGGATTTGCCGACACCCCGGAAATCTTGCAATTACTGTAGGGACAGACCTTCAGGTCTGTCCAATAATTTCGGACAGATTTAAAAATTTGTCCCTACATTTCTTTTACCGGTATTACCGCTAGGTCAGGGGATCTGGCGGGCACAGATTAGTAGTTGGTTAATAGTTGATGGTTCATAACAGTTCGTAGCGTCCGGGTTTATCCCGGACGTTTTTTTTCGGCGGGCATGAAGCCCGCCGCTACGTGTTTTGTTCCGGTTTTCTTTTGACCCATGTTGAGGGTAACATGGGACTACCGATATTGTTGGGGCAGGGTAAACCCCTGCCCTAACGTAGCACAGATAGAATCTGTGCCTACAAATCTTCCTTAAATTTAATTTGACAAAAAAACCTTATTTTAATATTTTCTCCTTGGCAAACCTGAAAGGTTTGGCTTGCGTCTTCTTTGTGAGCAAAGAGCTCAGCTTTACCTATTTATAAGTTAAGAATAATCTCATGGATTTAAAGACCAAACTGAAAAGCCTGCCCAAAAAGCCCGGGGTATATCTGATGAAAGACCCTAAAGGAAGAGTTATATATGTGGGGAAGGCCAAGTCTTTGCGAAACAGGGTCAGGGCATACTTTTTGAACGGAACTTTTGCCCATCCTAAATCACAAGCTTTGATAAAAAAGATTAGGGGTTTCGATATTTTAGTAACTGACTCTGAGATGGAGGCTTTAATCTTAGAATCGAATCTTGTCAAAGAATACAAGCCTAAATACAACGTTAATTTAAAGGATGACAAAAGATACCCCTATCTTAAAGTGACAGTGGATGAGAAATTCCCCAAGATTTTAGTTGTCAGGAGAGTGCAAAAAGATAAAGCTAAATACTTCGGTCCATATACTAATGTGGGAGGTATGAGACAGACCCTGAGGCTTTTGAGAAGGATTTTTCCGGTTAGGTCTTGTAATATCACACTCCCATCAAAGAAAAAACAAAAGCTTTGTCTGGACTATCATATAAAAAGATGTCAGGGTCCTTGTGTTGGGTTGGTATCACAAAAAGATTATTTTAATATGATAAAGGATGTGATTTTATTTTTGTCCGGGAAAAATAGTCTATTGCTTAAGCAGTTGAAAAGAAAAATGGAAGAGCTTGCAAAAAAAGAAATTTTTGAGGAGGCAGCAAGGGTAAGGGACCAGATGAAAGCATTGGAGAGCGTGATGCAAAATCAGATGGTGGTGGAGACAAAAGATACCAACAGGGATATCATTGGATTTGCCAGAGATAAAAAAGATGTATCTTGCATAACCTTACAGGTGAGAGAAGGTGTGCTTATCGGACGCCAGCAGTTCTATCTCACTGCCACAAAAGATAGCGGAAATGAGGAGATTCTGTCCAATTTCCTGAGACGCTATTATATGCATTCCCCACTTATTCCTGAAGAGGTGATTATGCCTTTTGAGCCAAATGATAAAAAGATCTTGGAGATTTGGCTTTCTGAAAAAAGGGAGGGAAAAGTTTTGCTTTTTGTTCCTCAGAGGGGTAAAAAATTAAAGCTTCTAAAGATGGCTCAAAACAATGCTCTGCTTTTGTTACAGGAGCTTTTATTACAAAAAGCTGAAACAAAGAAAAGAGTCCCTGAAGCTGTGGCTCGGTTGAAAAAGGATTTGTATTTGGATACTTTTCCAAAAAAGATCTGCGCTTTTGATATTTCAAACTTAGGTCAATCAGATGCGGTGGGAAGTCTTGTCTTTTTTGTTGACGGAAAGCCAAAAAAATCGGAGTATAGAAGATTTAAGATAAAGACAGTTGAAGGTCAAAATGATTTTGCGATGATTTGTGAGGTTGTGACAAGATATTTCAAAAAATTGATCGAGGGGGAAAAAAAATTCCCTGATTTGGTTCTGATAGACGGTGGAAAAGGTCAGCTATCATCTGCTCTTTCTGCTCTGTCATCTTTAGGAATAAAAGACCAACAAATTGTAGGATTAGCTAAGAGATTAGATGAGGTTTTCCTACCCGGGCAAAAAGACTCCTTGATGATAAAAAAAGACTCCCCATCATTAAAGCTTTTGCAAAGAATAAGAGATGAGGCTCACCGTTTTGCCATCTCCTATCATAGAGTTCTAAGAAAAAAAAGGACTTTAAAATCGGAGCTGGATTTGATCAAAGGGATAGGCAAGAAGAGAAAAAAAGCTTTACTTTTGAAGTTCGGCTCGGTGAAAAGAATCAAACAGGCATCATATAATGAGCTTTTGAAAGTTGAAGGGATAAGTAAAAATGTAGCAGAGACGGTTTACAATTACTTTTATAAAAAATAATCGAAAAGTTTCATATGATTTATTATTACACAAGTTTTTCATCTCCTATCGGGAGAATTTACGCTCTCAAAACCGAGAAGGGTTTAAAACTTTTGACCTTTTCTAAAAATGAGTTAGAAAGCCAACTACATAAATTAAAAATTAAAAATGGAAAATTAAAAAATAATAAGACACCTTTTTTAAATCTTAAAAAAGAGCTTCTGGATTATTTTTCAGGCAAAAAAGTTAACTTCTCAGAAAAGCTTGACTTTAGCTCTGGCACAGAATTTCAGAAAAAAGTATGGAAAGAGATGAGAAAAATTCCTTACGGACAAAAAAAATCTTATAAGTGGCTTGCGCAAAGAGTTGGTGATTTTAAAAAGGCAAGGGCAGTAGGTAATGCTTGCGGGTCTAATCCTTTTGGTATTATCATTCCCTGCCACAGGGTGGTAAAAGAGGATCGGGGTTTGGGAGGTTATTCAGGTGGTCTTTGGATTAAGAAAAAGTTGCTTGAGTTAGAAGCAAAAACTTAAGTTTTGGGAAAAGTGTGGCAGAGCCATAAAGGCTTCTTGGTCGGGCAGACTGCTACGCGTCGGAAAATGAATTTTATGGAAGATCAAGATAACACCTAACTTGAAACAGGGAGTTTTAGAGTTTTTAGGTTGAAGATATAAACGTAACTCAAACCTTCAGGTTTGATATGGAAAAAGAGTGCCTTTATTACCAGAAAAGGGAGGATGGAAAGATAAAATGTCTTTTGTGTCCGGTGGGATGTGTAATTGGTGAAGGGAAAATCGGGGTGTGCATGGGAAAGGAGAATAAAGATGGGGTTTTGTATGCGATAAATTATGGAAATGTAGTCTCAATTGCGATAGACCCCATTGAGAAAAAACCGTTATATCATTTTTACCCTGGAACCCAGATTTTATCCACAGGTCCGAATGGATGTAATTTAAAATGTGACCACTGTCAGAACTGGTCGATCTCGCAAGAAAAGTCCCATACTGAGTATGTATCGCCTGAGAAATTGGTTGAGCTTGCTGAAAAATATAACTCTGTCGGGATAGCCTATACTTATACTGAGCCTTTGATCTGGTATGAATATATAATGGATACTGCAAAAATCGCTCGAAAAAAGAATCTCAAAAATGTTTTAGTTACAAACGGATACATAAATGAAGGTCCCCTTGCAGAGCTTTTGCCACTTATCGATGCGATGAATGTAGATGTTAAATCTATGGAGGATGATTTTTATCGAAAGGTCTGCAAAGGAAAAGTTGAGCCGGTTTTAAAAACCGTTGAGCTTTCAGTAAAAAATGATGTCTGGGTTGAGATAACGAATTTGATTATTCCAACTTTGAATGATAAAGATGAAAAGATAAAAAAATTCGTTGACTGGGTGGCGGGCTTGAATGATTTGATACCGGTCCATTTCTCCCGCTATTTTCCATACTACAAAAGCAATCTTCCTCCAACCCCAATTTCCACCTTAAAGAGAGCTTTCGATATAGCAAAAGAAAAATTGAAATATGTCTATGTTGGAAACGCATATATTGAAGGCACCTCAGATACTTTTTGCCCGGAGTGTTCTAATATCTTGGTCGAGAGGAGCGGATACTTCACAAAGGTTTTGGGGGTAAAAGAGGGAAAGTGCTCATCCTGTGGAAGGAAGGTCGATTTTATTACCGATCTTTAATTGGAGTGTAAACCTTCAGGTTTACAATGATTTAGGCAAAGCTTTTGCTTTGCACTCCAGTGGATTTTTTATTTTTTCAGCACGGGCAAGGCTGTATAAAAAAATCAATTTTAGTGGGTAGCCGCAACCTTTAGGTTGCGTTCACGCAGACTAAAGTCTGCGCCTACCATTTTTCATTGAGATAAAAAAAATAAAATTTTTATTGACATTCGTTGTGCGGTGCACTATATTACATATTAGTGAATGGTTATGAGAATTATAAAAAGATATAAAAACAGAAGGTTGTATGACACTGAGCAAAAGAAAACTATTAAGATCGAGGATGTGGTTTGTCTTGTTAAAAATGATATCGATTTTAAGGTGATTGATAACAAATCCAAAAAGGACATTACCACAAAAGTTTTGGCTCAGGCTTTTTCAGAGGAGCTGAAAAGATGGAGATCTTTGAAAGATACAGGAAAGATTTTACGTCAACTTATTTTAAGAGGAGGTGAATCAACAATGGATTTTTTAGAAAAAACACTTATGGCTGGATTGGGTCTTTTTGACCTTACCAAAGAGAGGGCTGAAAAGATCGTGGATGATCTGGTAAAAAGAGGTGAGGTCTCTAAGTCTGATAAGGCTAAGGCGATAAAGGAGCTTCTGAAAGGACATGAGCAGAGGATGAAAAAGCTCAAAGAAAAAATAGATGAGAGAGTGGAGAAGCTCTCCAGCAAAATAAGGATGGCTAAAAAAGAGGATCTGGATGAGCTTTCCAAAAAGATCGACCAGTTAGCTAAAACAGTGGATAAGCTCGAACAGAAACTGGGAAAGTAAAACTTAATTGATCAACGGATTAAACGGATGGAATAGTTGTTGTTGCCGAATTTATAATTCGGCAATTCTCTGCTGCATTCAAAATGCAGCAACAACACTGATCAGCGGATTGACGGATTGAATGGAAAACAGTAAACAGTAAACGGTAAACGAAATTGAGAAAGAGACTTGAGATTTGAGAAAGAGAAAAAAGTTCAGTAGACAGTAACCAGTAAAAAACTTTTAATGGTTGCGTCAGGAGCTTTGCTCCTGACGCTTTTTTCTGTCGGGAGGTAACTCCCGACAGCACTGGAAAAAATCACATTTTTCTTATTCAATTTCGCAGAGGGATAAACCCCCTGCTACGCGTAGAGGCCTGCCCGTCCCGGGAGCCTTTATGGACCCGATATCCAGTGATCTGCATAGGAATCGTAATACCTGGATACAATCTACCCGTAAAGTACACTGTTGTTAGATTCTTTTCTTGACAGGCTAAGTTAATCCGTATATATTTAAATTTCGAGAAGGCAAAAGATTTCGCTTTAATTTCGTTTAAATTAGCAGATGAAACTTAAAGTGTATTTTTTTATAGGTTATCTCTTGCTGAAAAGGGGAGAAGTATAGAGGATGACTAAGCAGGACTATTATGAGGTTTTGGGTGTAAGAAGGGATGCAACTGAGCAGGAGATAAAAAGTGCCTATAGGAGACTTGCGCTGAAATACCATCCGGACAGGAATCCGGGCGATAAAGAGTGTGAGGAGAAGTTTAAGGAAGCAACTGAAGCTTATGAGGTCTTAAAAGATCCACAAAAACGGGCAAGGTATGATCAGTTTGGCCATGTCGGGGTTACTGCAGGAGGAGGGTTCGAAGGATTTGATTTCGGCAGTTTCGACCTCTCAGATGCTCTGCGTGCTTTTATGCGCGATTTTGGGAGCTTTTCAATCTTTGATGATTTATTTGGCGAAAGGACTTTCAGGAAAAGAGGACCGCAAAAGGGTCAGGATCTTAAGATAAGATTGAAGCTGACTTTGGAACAGATAGCTTCAGGAGTGGAGAAAAAGATTAAGTTAAAAAAACTTGTAAGATGTGAAGTTTGCAAAGGGACTGGTGCAGCAGGAGGAAGCTCCAAGGTTACCTGTCCTCGTTGTCATGGAACCGGTGAGATAAGGACAATAAGAAGATCATTTTTTGGGCAACTGGTGAATGTTACCACCTGCGATTATTGCCAAGGGGAAGGGGAGGTAATAGAAAGACCTTGTCGCCGATGTGGTGGACAAGGAAGGGTGAAGGGTGAAAGCACTATCTCAGTTAAGGTTCCTCCAGGAGTTATGACCGGGAACTATATCCCTTTAAGAAGGGTGGGCAATGTTGGACCCAGAGGAGGTCCAGCAGGTGATATCATCGTCTTCATCGAAGAGATAGAGCATAATATCTTCACCAGAAGGGATGATGATATAATCTGTGAGGTTCCAATAAGTTTTTCTCAGGCAGCTTTAGGTGATGAGATCGAGGTTTCTACTTTAGATGGCACAGTAAACTTGAAAACTCCCTCGGGAACACAATCGGGCAAGATCTTCAGATTGAAAGGTAGGGGGATTCCTCATCTTCAAGGCTATGGTAAAGGGGATGAGCTTGTGAGAATAATAGTGTGGACTCCTACAAAATTGTCAGATGAGGAGAAAATGTTTTTCAGAAAATTAAAAGAGATGTCCGGGACTAAGCCACCTAAGGGGAATAAGAACTTTTTCGAAAGACTGAGGGATACTTTGAGAATGTGATTTTTAAAGAAAGGAGGATCTCGAATATTAAAATATTAACCAGATTAAAATTTAAAAAAAGAATATAATTTAAAAGAAGGGAGTAAAAAATGCGAAATAGGTTATTTCTTCTGATTGGGGCTCTGGTTATTTTTTTCTTTTTTCTTTTTTCATCCTGTGCCAAACAGGAGTTGACCAAGGATGAGCTTCAAAGGCTGGAACAGATCAGAGAAAGGTCATTTGAATTCATCAAAGAGATAGTGGATGATTTTTTTAAAGCTGATGCTTTTGGGGGAGAGTCTCATTATGAAAAGATAGTAAAAAAATATAAAGATATATTTGAAAGGGAAAATATCAAAATAGTTCAAAAGGCAATGAGGGTAACTAATGACCCTGAGGAGAAGAAAAAACTCGATTATCTGAGAGTATATCTGATCGATGGACATGTCGGTCAAGAGACAGCAAAATATGAGGACCAGATGAACAAGTTAACCTCCGAGGCGGTTATAATTGTGAATAATGATACCATTCCTTACAGACATTATGGATATGTTATGTCCTATGAGCCTGATAGAGAGAAGAGAAAAAGGATAAGTTTTGCTCGAATTCCAACTATAGAAAAACAGAAAGCTCTAATAACTGAACAGATGGCAAAGACTGATTCAATGCTTGAGGAATTCGGATACAGAAATGAAGCTGAGTTTTTAGAGGATTACCGATTAGCCGATTTTGAGAAATTCGCTCAAGTTTGCAAATCATTTATTAAATCAACAGATTCTTTGTATTTTGCTTTATTTAAAGAGTATGCTCCTAAGATGACAAAAGTTTCAGCAGATACTTTCAGATCGTGGGATTTCTCCTTGCTTTTCAAAGGGGGTATGTTCGATAAATATTTCCCAAAAGAAAACTTGGTTATCAATATGAAAAAGACCCTTCTGGATTTAGGAATAGATATGGAAAAGCAAAAAGCTTTAACTTTAGACACTGAGGATAGGCCTAAAAAACAGCCGAGAGCTGCTTGTTATCCGGTCTCTATTCCTAATGATGTAAGAATAAATTTAAAACCTATCGGTGGTCATGATGATTATGATGGATTTAACCATGAGATGGGTCATGCCCAGCACTTCTTACACAGTAAAGAGAAAGGATTTGAGTTCAATTATTTAGGGAATAACACGGTAACTGAGACCTATGCATTTCTTCTTGAATACCTTATAGATGACCCTAATTATTTAAAGGAACACTTTAAGTTCACTCAAAACGATTTAAAAGATTTTGTCAGATACCGAGCATTTATCCGACTTTTGATGACCAGAATTTATTGCGCACACTTTCTTTTTGAGAGACTACTTTACACTAATGCTCCTGATTTAATGGAGGAGTACGTCAAGATCAATCAGCCTGTTTTGGGCTACACCTTTGCCAGAATCGACAGCTTGAGGTATCTTCTGTCTGGAGACCATTTTTATTCTGCAGATTACCTGAGAGCCTGGTTTCTGGAGGCACAATTAAAGAAAGTATTGCAGGATAGGTATGGTGAGAAATGGAATAAAAATCCTGAGGCAGGAGAGTATTTGAAAACTTTGTGGGCAACCGGATGCAGGTGGACCGGACAGGAGCTGGCAGAGTTTATCGGAGTTGGCAGGGTAGATTACGGTGCTTTGAAACAGGAGCTTGAGTGGATGGCAAGCTACGGACAGTAGCTGGTAAACAGGAAACAGAAAACGGAAAACGGTAAACAGTAAGAGAGGCAAGGAATCCTTGCCTCTTTTTATTCCCAACAGATTAAACGGATAAATGGTAGGCGCAACCTTCCCTGGCCGGGCAGGCAGGTTGCGTAAACAGTTCCACGCAGTCTAAAGACTGCGGCGACCTTTGATAGAATGCAAAAATAAATTTTTGCACTCCAGTTTAGCTCGGTAGCACACCTTGTCTCAAGGTGTCTGTCACAGGTTGCCTGCCCGGCCAGGGGGATAACCTGTGATACTATGAATTTGAGAATCAGTAATCACAAAGTTTTAATAATTTTTAACCATCCATCTTAAAATTCGCGTCCATCTGTTTCAGTCTCTCTGCGGCTGTTTTCTTATATCCATTAATAAAATGCTTGATGATTTCTGTTTTTGATGTAGCTTCCATTGGAAGAAAATTAAAATCGCTAGGCATGGGTTGAGTTCGCGAGGCTTTCTTTTTCTTACGTGTCACTTGCTTTTTTAGGTTAACTTCATTTTGAAAAGAGATACGTGTACCTCTGGCAAGGAGGACTACGTCGTGCTCGGGTGTTCGGCTAACCCGTGGGATAATATCATATCTATATTTACACTCTTTGTCAATTTCAACCAAGATCTCTGCATATTGACCTCTCAAATTTAGATTCACTGCTTTCACATATTTTTTCAATTCAGTTTCTAACTCTTGGAAAATAGGATGCACTACAGTTTTAAAAAACTTCTGAATCTCTAATTTCTTTTTCTTTATCTTTCTATCTTGTTCCTTTTTTATTTTCTTTTGTTCTTTGAAAAAAGATTCTAATTCTTTTTTCCAGTTTTCCATTTTATATATTCCTAGAATGGTGGTTATTGTTTCTACTTATAATCTAAAAGGAGCAAAAAAGAAGTCAAGTAACTTATTTTCTATGTGTTGTTAGAAGTTTTCACTTAACAAAGTAATTCGCAGGAATGATAAAAGCAAAAATAAATTTTTGCACTCCGATTTTACTTGACCTTTCGTGTTTCTTTCGTATTTCTAAATAAAGAAAAAAATAATTTAGTTTTGCGAAGGTATAAAACCTTCGCTACGCGAGGTTCTGAGTAAGAGTGCCCTGAACCGATTGAGAAAAGAATCAGTCAAGTGCCCTCGCCTTTGGCAAGGGATACTTGACCTACGTATATTTTTAATATGAGAAAAAATATCTACATCCAGACCTACGGTTGTCAGATGAATGTTTACGATTCTGAAAAGCTGAGGTCTATACTTTTAAATAAAGGTTATTCCTTAACTGAAAGACCTGAGAAGGCGGATGTCATTGTTTTGAACACCTGCTGTGTTAGGGAACATGCGGAGACTCGCGCCTTGGGGAGATTGGCTCAGTTGAGCCAGTATAAACAGAAAAACCCTGAAGTTATATTAGCCATGGTCGGGTGTATTGCCCAGAGGTTAGGGGAGAGGCTTTTTGAAAAAACACCTTATCTGGATTTAGTTTTAGGGACCTCACAGATTTTTAATCTGCCAGAATATCTGGAAAATAAAATAAAATTAGCCAATGTCTCTCTTACCGATTCCCAAACCATATTTACCGATTTTCTCCCTAAGAGAAAGAATAGATACACTTCCTTTGTTGCTATCTCAAGAGGATGTAATAACTTTTGCTCATATTGCATAGTCCCCTATGTAAGAGGTCCGGAAAGACATAGAAAATTAGAGGATATCTTAAGAGAAGTTCAGCTTCTAACTGAGTCCAGATGTTTGGAGGTGATGTTGGTTGGTCAGAATGTGAACTCTTATAAAGATAAAAATTTTGATTTTCCAGATTTATTACAGAGGGTAAATGACCAAACAGATATAAAAAGAATAAGGTTTATGACCTCACATCCTAAGGATTTGTCTTTAAAATTGATCGAGAAAATGGCAGAACTTTCAAAGATGTGCGAGCATCTGCACCTCCCTTTGCAATCGGGCTCATCTAAGATTTTGAAAAAGATGAACAGAGGCTATAGCTCTGAGGACTACCTTGATATAATTAAAAATGCAAAATTAAAAATTAAAAATTTGAGTGTTACCACGGATTTGATCGTGGGTTTTCCATCGGAGAGACAAGATGATTTTGAAAAGACTTTAGAGATGGTAAAAGAAATCGAGTTCGACTCCTCATTTATGTTTCGCTACTCAGAAAGAGAGGGAACAGAGGCGGCTAAGTTTGAGGATGATGTTCCCGAAAAGGAGAAACTTAGAAGGCTCAAGATATTAATAGAACTTCAAAAACAAATTTCACTCAATAAAAACAAAAAACTTATAGGGAAAAAAGAAGAGATCCTAATTGATGGTAGAAGTAAAAGGGATAAAAAATCATGGAAGGGTAAGTCAAAGGGCAACAAGACTGTTATAATAAGAGACGGCCCAGATGATTTTTTGCAAAGAAATCTTTTAGGGAAAATTGTTTCAGTAAAGATTGTTGACTGCGACAGCTGGACTTTGTTCGGAGAGTTCGAAAAGTAACACTTTTTTTCTTAATCTATTTCCTTTCATAAAAGTAATTCTTTTGATAGGATTAACTCAATTATAAGGCTGGGCTAAAAGCCCCAGCGTGGTGGAGCTGGGAGCTCCACCTATCAACTTTCAACCTTTTTGTTTAAAAAACATTTGATTTTGCTCTTTTTTTATCTTAATATATTAACAAATAAAAAGAAAAGATTATGTCTCTTTTTGTAAAATTTATCTTTTTTGCCTTTTTGTTCTTTCTCTGGCTATACCTCGACAGGGTGAAGGTAAAATACAAAAATCTTAGATTGATAGGATGGGTGGAGCTTTTATGGGGTGTGTTTTTTCTCTTTTTAGGAAGCCTTTTGGATTTAGCTTCTGAGCTTCTCCCCTTAAATCAATATCTTATTATCGATAAAACACCCTGGGCTTTATTTTTGAAATTTTGCTTTTATATCTTAGGAATAATTCTTTTGGTGATAAGCCCCTTGAACTGGCTGAGAATAATATTTGAAGAAGGAGAAAAAACAGAGAAGTTGAAAACCGATTTTGACTTTACAGCCGATTTTATACAGAGCCTCAGTTCTAAAAAGAATTTAGCTGAGCTTTTTTCAGACTCTTTGCCCAAACTCATCGGATATTTTCGAGCAGACTCAGGTGCTTTTTTTCTTTTAAATAAATCCGAGGAGCAGTTGATATTGGTTTCGAGTATTGGTCTTTTTCCTTCAACAATAAATAACTTAAGAAGGATAGTGGTAGATGATGATGTTTTTTCAAAAGTGATAAAGACAAAAAATCCAGAGATAATTCAAGACCTTTTGGAAAAAGAAAAAGCTTTAGCTTTTTTAGCTGAAAAGGATGGTATAGAATCTTTAGTTTGTGCTCCTCTCAACACAAAGGAAAAGATGTGGGGAGTTTTAGCTTTGTTCAAAAAATCTAAATTCGGTTTCACCGAAAAGAATAAAAAAAGTTTGGCTTTTTTAGGTGAAAGTATTGGCGAGAAAGTCCAGTCCCTGAACTATCAGGCAGAGCTTAAAAAGAAAAAATCTCTTGTGGAAAAAATAGAAAGCCAAACAAATCTTTTAAAAGAATTTTTGAATTGCTCAAAAATTACAGAGAGAGAAAAGTTTTTTAAAAAAATTGTCTTTATAACATCAAAGTTTTCAGGTTCAGAGAGCTGTCATTTTTTCCTGTATGATAAAAAAAATAAGATGTTGAAAGCCCGAGCCTCATTGGACCCGAAAATAGAGGGAAAAAGCTTTTCTTTTGACCAATACCCTTTGGTCGAACTCTCTCTTTTGAAAAAAGAGGTGGTCTATGAAGAGAAGAATAATAAAGTAATGGTTATACCTCTTTTAATTGATAGCGAGGCTTTTGGCGCTATATTTTTGGAAAAACAAAAACCCCCATATTTTTCATCAAATGATTTAGATTTAGCCAAAACAATCGGCTTTTATTGTTCATCCATAATTCATTATCAAAAGATCAAAGAGGATTTGGAAAAACAAAATCTTTTCTGGGATTTTGTCTCCTCCCTTTCAGAGGATATGATAACTGTTCACAACCCAGATCAAGTTATTATAAAGGCTAACAGAAAAACCTCTTTGTTTTTGAATTTGCCGCAAAAAAACATATTAGGTCAGAAATGCTATAAGCTCCTTTACCATAGTGATAATCCTGAGAGCTGTCCCTGTTTTTATTCCTTTAAAACAGGAAAACCCTATTGTTTAGAGGTCGTTTTGGATGGAAAGGAAAATCCATTTTGGATCAGAACCTATCCGGTGAAGAATAAAAAAGGTGAGGTTATTGCAGTTATAGAACAGATCTCTGAGAAGATTAAAAAAGAAAGAAAAATATCGCCTGAAAATCTATTAAAAGAATTGAGCAACAGCTTAACCCAGATACAGGAGAAGACAAGCTCTTTTTCAAAAGATTTGGAACTGGTGATTTATGACCCCGAGAAACTAACAGAAGACCTTAGTGAAATAAAAAATAAAGTTTTTAAAAGTAAAGAGTTGATAGAAGAGATTGAACAAACAACTGAGATGGAAAAGGAAGAAAAAGAGGGAGTAAAAGTTGAAGAGAAAAAGCCGAAGATTTTAGCCATCGACGACCAAAAGATCATAAGGGATTTGTTAGAGAATATCTTAAAAGGTTTGGGTTATCAGACCGAGGTGGCTTCATCGGGATTTGAGGGGCTGGATATTTTCAAAAAAAACAAATTCGATTTGGTTTTAACTGATCTGGGAATGCCTGAGGTATCTGGCTGGGAGGTATCGAAAAGGGTCAAAGAGTTAAAAGCAGATGTTCCGGTTATACTTTTCACCGGATTAGGAGTGGTTCCAGAACCTGAGAGATTAAAAGAGTGTGGAGTAGATTTTTTTCTCACCAAACCTTTCGAAATAGAGAAACTCGATAAGTTGATAAAGGAAGCATTGAAACTTAAAAAAGAGAGAACAGAATAAAAAGAGGCCGGGCTTTTAGCCCAGCCCTATGATTGGGATTAATTTTGTTGAAAAGAATTAATTATATCGAGAGACATAAAAGGAAAAAAATTTAGATAAGTTAACTTTTAAAAAGGAGAAGAGATGTTAGTTATATTCAGCACTTTCCCTTTAGGCAAAGGTGAGAGCGTGGGGAAAGATGTTGCAAAGGTAATTGATATAATAGACAAAAGTGGATTGACATATCAAACCTGTTCTATGGGAACTATTCTTGAAGGGAGTTGGGATGAAATCTTCAGTGTGATCAAAAGATGTCACAACGTTTTGAAAAAAGATTGCAGGAGAGTGTATACTACAATTGCTGTAGACGACAGAAAAGGGGCTAAAAAAAGAATAAAAGGAAAAGTAAACGATCTGGAAAAAATTCTTAAAAGAAAGATAAAGAGATGATTGAGTTTATCGTTATTTTCATCACAGCTCCTTCTTGTGATGAGGCTGAAAAAATAGGAAGAGCTTTAGTTGAAAAAAAGCTTGTTGCCTGTGTAAATATAATAAAAGATATAAGGTCAATATTCTTTTGGGAGGGAAAAATATCGGACGGGAAGGAGGTTTTATTAATCGCTAAGTCTAAAAAAGATAATTTTAAAAAAATAGAAAATGAGGTGAAAAAAGTTCACAGTTATGAGGTACCTGAGATAATCGCTTTGCCCATTTTATATGGCTCGAAAGATTATCTAAATTGGGTGGAATCAGAAACTTAGTTGAAAAAAGTATGTTCAGAATCACTGAGAACACTGAAAAGAGTGAAAGGAGAGAGCATGTTTTTTAAAAAGGTCTCAAATGGCTACATCATAAGGCTGGAAAAGGGGGAGGAGGTGATCGCAACACTTTCTAATTTTACAGAAAAAGAAAAAATCCCAGGAGGATTTTTGTATGGTTTAGGAACGGTTAAGGATGCCACTTTGGGTTATTTCGATTTGGAGAAAAAAGAGTATTTGAAAAAAACTTTTAACGAAGAATATGAGCTTTCAAGTTTTGTTGGTAATATCTATTATTTTGAGGGGAAACCAGGGGTGCATGCCCATGTTACTCTGTCTGGAAAAGATTTTAATGTGATTGGAGGGCATCTTTTCTCTGCCACGATTACAGGAACAGGGGAGTTTTTTATCTATGTCTCTGATGATATATTGGAAAGAAAAAAAGATTCACAAACTGGTTTAAACCTTCTGGATCTTTAGTATGAAAAATCCAAAGGATGCTTCGCAAAGGATAATAACACTTTTAACCGATTTCGGAACAAAGTCTGGATATACAGGTTGCGTGAAAGGGGTGATTTTAAGGATAAATCCAGATGTCCAAATAGTGGATATAACACACCAGATAAACCCATTTGATATCTGGGAGGCTTGTTTTGTTCTATCAAACTCTTACCAATATTTTCCAAAGGATACTATACACCTTGTTGTTGTAGACCCCGGGGTCGGAAGTCCCAGGAAAGCTATACTTTTAAGGACTGAGAGATATTTCTTTTTAGGACCGGATAACGGTGTTTTCTCATATGTTTTTGATAAAGAAAAAATTTTAGAGATAAAGAGTATCACAAATCAGAAATATTTCATCGGAAAGCCCTCCTTCACATTTCACGCCAGGGATATATTTGCACCTGTTGCTGGTTATATTTCCTTGGGGGTTAAAATAGATGAGTTCGGTCCAGATGCAAAAGATTGTTATAAGTTCAGGATTCCATCTCCTGAAATCTACAAGGATAAAATAGTTGGAGAGATAATCTATGTTGACAAATTCGGTAATCTTATAACCAACATCGATCAAAATTTAGTTGACTCTTTTACGAAAAAAGGTAGTTTTGAGATAGTTTTTAAAAAAAGAAGGATTAAAAAAATATCTTTATCATATTTCGAAGGAAGACGAAAAGAGATTTTGGCTATACTTGGAAGCTCAGGTCTTTTAGAGATTTCATCTTTTGAGGGAAGTGCTCAAAAGATTCTTTCAGGGAGAATAGGAGACAAGGTAAAAATTGAATTCAAAAGGTAAATCGAAGATTAAGAGAAAGAGAGCATCCAACAAGCGCCCATCCTGGGACGAATATTTTATGGGTTTGGCAAAACTCGCTTCCACCCGCTCAACCTGTCTGCGTCGCCAGGTGGGAGCAATAATAGTTAAAGATAAAAAAATTTTAGCCACCGGCTACAACGGAGCGCCAAAAGGTCTTCCCCATTGTCTGGATATAGGATGCTTAAGAGAAAAGTTAAAGATTCCCTCAGGTGAAAGGCATGAGCTCTGCAGGGCAGTCCATGCTGAGCAGAACGCCATTGCTCAGGCAGCCATGTTCGGGGTGAACATAAATGACGGAATAATGTATTCTGTCACTCATCCATGCTCTTTGTGTAGTAAATTGATAATAAATTCCGGGATTAAAAAGATAGTTATTGAAGACAGCTATCCAGATAAGTTCTCTAAGGAGATGTTGAAACAGGCTGGGGTGAAGATCAAAGTTTTGAGAAAAAGAGAGGTTTTAAGGAGGAATAAATTATGAGATGTCCTTATTGTGGGCATGAGGAGGATAGGGTGGTCGATTCTCGTCCTTCAACTGATGGAAGGTCGGTGAGGAGAAGAAGGGAATGCGCTTCTTGTGGAAAAAGATTTACCACCTACGAATATATAGAGAACGTCTCTTTGACAGTTGTGAAAAACGATGGAAGGAGGGAGCCCTTCGACCGACAGAAACTTCAAAGAGGAATAGAGCTTGCCTGCAACAAAAGACCGATCTCAGCTAAAAAGATAACTGCTTTGGTGGATGAGATAGAAGAGGAGTTACAGAATTTGTCCAAAAAGGAGATCACCAGCAAAGAAGTAGGTGAGGCGGTAATGAGAAAGCTCAAAGAGACAGATGAGGTCGCATACGTGAGATTCGCCTCAGTGTATCATAAGTTCAAGGATATAAATGAGTTTATGAATGAGCTGAAGGGTTTGTTAGGGTCATAGTAATTTGTAAATTTGTTTTAAAATGAATTAGAGAATATTTCGGTAGGCGCAACCTTCAGGTTGCGTAAACAAATTTCGCAGGCTAAAGCCTACTGCTACCTTTAAATTTATGACAAATCGTCAGGGATAAACCCTGACGCTACGAAAATCTTAATTTTATGGTGAAAAAAGAACAAAAGGAGATGTCATTTTTAGAGCATCTGGAGGAGATGAGGCGGAGGATTATCAGATGCCTTATATTTATCCTGGTTTTCTCCATCGTAGCTTATTTTTTCTCCGAGTGGATAATCGATTTCATTGCCCGACCAGTTGAAAAACTCTATTTTTTAGACCCAACTGAGGCTTTTGCCATGCGGATAAAGATCTCAATAATAATGGGTATAATATTGAGTATTCCGGTTATTTTTTATCATCTGTGGCAATTTATAGTTCCAGGTCTTTTTGAAAAAGAGATTAAACTGGTGATACCGGTGGTTATCTTTTCCACAATCTTTTTTTTAATAGGGGCATCTTTCTGCTTTTTCTTGGTGCTTCCCTTAGGGATAAAGTTTCTTTTGGGATTCGGAACTGATAAACTTTTTCCGATGATAAAAATTGGCTCTTATATAAGTTTTGTGTCCTATATGACCTTAGCTTTTGGAGCGGTATTTGAGTTACCGGTTGTGTCCTATTTCTTAGGAAGAGTCGGCATAATCACCTCCCGAACTTTAGCTAAGGGGAGAAGGTATGCTTTTGTTGGTATCTTAATCTTGGCTTCGGTTCTGACTCCTCCAGATTTGTTTTCTCAGATGATGCTTGCTGGACCACTTTATATTTTGTATGAGATAAGTATATTGGTGGTCAAATTTACACAAAAGAAAAAAGTTGTGTCTTAATTTATGGTGAAGGTTATCATCTTTTCAGCTCCTTGTGGATGTTATCATCCGCAAGGAACTAAGGCAGGGATGACAACATCCCTGCTGAGCAGTGATTTGGTAAAAACTTAAGATGAAAAAGATTTTAATTTTTTTATCAATTTTTTTTATCCTAAAAACTTTCTCTTCAGGCCACACTTTTGCACAACCTGTGCGGTCAGGGGAAGTCGACTCCATTCAATACGCTGACTCAATTAGAAATTCTGCTTTAGAACAAGCCTTAAAATGTATTAAGATGAAAAGGTCTGACCTGACCTTCAGAACTGATTATCTGGATATTGACCCTTTCAGGCTTGATATAATAAATCATTTGATGAAAAACCCGCTTTCAACCCTAAATTACAGTCAAAAATTAGGTTTAAAGCTTTTGAGGTCTCAAAGGTCCTTAAAAGAACTACTTTTCAATCAGGCTACTTTACTCGATTCAGATTTTGTTTTAGAAAAAGAGCAAAATCTTGTGCCAGAACTTGAGGATGCGATATTGGCTTTTTTAAGTAAGTCTGAAAGGGGATTGAAAAAAGAACAGTTGAGGTCTTTAAAAAAAGCCAAATACCTGCCAAAGGATTTAAGAAAAGCTATGGCTTTGATTCTTTCTGCTATAGTTGAGGCAAGAAAAGATATAAACCTGGCTTTAAGGGATTTGTCCACTGATGAAATAGAGTTTCTCAGAAAAAATCTTCCGATGTTGCTTGAGGAGGATGTGGAAAATGAGTTTAAGTCAGCTGACCAATTAGACCAGGAGCAGAAATATGAGGAAAAGTTAGCTAAAAAGATGGTCCCTATCCTAAAGAAAGTTAAACTTGAAAAAATCTTACAGGCAGGGATAACTTTATCTGATGCTACACAAAAAGCTTTTGCTCTGATAAAAGATATTAAAATCGTTGACCCAAAAATGAAAAAAGAAGATATTCTTTTTTCACTTAAAAGCTCTTTTGGTGATATTTTTATTGGTAACAAAAAGCCTAATAGATACGAAGGCTTTTATGCTCTTTTAATTGATCTTGGAGGTGATGATGAATATGGTTTCGATTCAGATAAAATCTCGAATTTTTCTGTGATAATTGATCTGGGTGGAGATGATTTATACAAAGCAAAGGATAATTATACTTTAGGTTCTGGATTTTTCGGAGTTGGAATTTTGTGGGATGTTTTAGGTGATGATAACTATCAAGCTTTAAGTTTTTCATTAGGCTCAGGGCTTTTGGGTGTTGGGATTCTTTTAGATGAGGATGGAAATGACAAATATTTTGGCGACACTTTCACTCAGGGTGCTGGTTCTTTTGGAATAGGAATTTTATCTGACATAAAAGGTAATGACTTCTATACCGGCGCTTTGTTTGCCCAGGGATTTGCCTTTGTGTCTGGTTTTGGTTCTCTTATTGATTCCTCAGGAAATGATAATTATTCTGCAGGTGGAAAATATAAGGATATTCTAAGGTACAAAGATCATTATTTAAGTCTATCTCAGGGGTTTTCATATGGATTAAGACCTACGATGTCCGGTGGAATAGGACTTTTATTTGACCATTCTGGCAATGACGTTTATATCTCAGATATTTTTGGTCAGGGCTCCTCCTACTGGTGGGCTCTTGGAGCTTTGATAGATTGTTCGGGTAATGATAAATATGTTTCATTCCAATATGCTCAGGGTGCAGGAACTCATATGACCTTAGGAGCTTTAATTGACAAAGAGGGGGATGATGTTTATATCTCAAAGGGTGTGTCTCAGGGTTGTGGTCATGATCTGGCTTTGGGGATCTTGAATGATAAATCGGGGGATGATTCTTACTCTGCATACGATTTATCACAGGGAGCTGGATCAGCTAATGGTATTGGTATAATAATTGACGAAAAGGGGGATGACGGTTATTCGGTTAAAAGAACACATAACACACAGGGATATGGTAATCCGAGAAGAGACTATGGCTCTGTCGGTCTTTTTTTAGACCTTTCAGGAAAAGACTCATATAGTGGAAATGGAAAGGATAACTCCTTTTGGGTTATTCCTTCTAAATGGGGAGCAGGGGTTGATGGGGAATTTTTAAAGAGGTGATAGGTAGTAGGTAATAGGTAGTAGGTGAAGAGAAAGAGAGTTGAGAAAAGGGATATGAGAAAAATTTCTTCAGCGTTTTTCATCTTTTTTATATTTTTTCAGTGTCTTCAGTGTTTAGCATTTGCTGATGAGATAAAAAAGAAAGTGGATGAGCTTTTTATTAAGGCTTCCTCTGGTATGGTGATGCATAGAGATGAGGTTGAGCCAGCCAAGAAGGATTTGATCGAGATGGGAGAAAAAGCAGTTCCCTATCTTGTTGAAAAATTGGATACCCAGGATGCCAGGGAGATTCACACACTGGTTGACATATTATCTGAGATCGGAGAGCCTTGTGTTTTGCCTCTGGTCGAGTCTTTAAAATCTGAAGATAAGTTCCGGCTCAGAGCAACTGCAAGGATTTTAGGAAAGATTAAAGACAGGAGAGCTGTCTCTCCTCTGGCTTTTCTTTTAAATCATAATAACCACAGCGTAAGGGGTGGAGCCTGTTCAGCTTTGGGTAAAATTGGAGATACTACTATCACAGAAAAAATCATTGAGATGTTGAATGACTCTGTGGAAACAGTTAGAAAATCTGCCTCAGTTGCTTTAGGCGAATTAAAAGATTTAAGAGGGGTCTCACCCCTTGTCTCTGCATTAAAAGACCCTCACTATTCTGTGAGGATGACAGCTTGTTTATCATTGTCCAAGATGGATGAGCCTGTTATTGACACCTTGATTTTACTTTTAGATAATAAAGTTGATTTTGTTAGAAATCTCTGTATAGAGGCTTTGGGAAAAATAAAAAATCAACGGTGTGTGGATCCTTTAATAAATAAATTAAATCATCCGGATTGGACAACCAGAGCTTTTGCAGTTGAGGCTTTAGGAGAAATAGAAGACCCCAAGGGAATAGTGGCTGTGGTTAAACTGAGCGAAAAAGAAACTCACCCTTTTGTTTTGAACAGGATAGAGTATATGTTAAATCGCTTGAATAAAAAATAGCTTACTTTATGGGGAAAAAACTTAAAAGAAGATTTTTTGAAAAACCAACTCTAAAAGTGGCTAAAGAGCTTTTAGGAAAATATCTTGTGGTGAAAAAGAGAGGAGGATTAGCCTCCGGTAAGATTGTTGAGACAGAAGCATATATTGGTAAAAAAGACCCTGCGTCCCATGCTTACATAGGAGTAACCCCGCGCACAAAATTGATGTTTGGTAAACCCGGATATGCTTATATTTACTTAACCTATGGAATGTATTACTGCTTGAACTTTGTCACCGAAAAAGAGGGTTTTCCTGCTGCTGTTTTAGTAAGAGCTGTAGAGCCGAAGGAGGGGCTCGATTTGATGATTAAAAGAAGAAAAATCAAAAAAATAGAAAATCTTACCAATGGTCCAGGAAGGCTTTGTAAGGCTTTTGGATTGGACAAGTCTTTAAATGGAGCTGACATCTGCTCTGATGTTATCTGGATAGAAGACAGAGGTGAAAATCCCGAAAAAATCATCTCTGCCTCACGGATCGGGATAAATGTTGGAAAAGATAAGAAGTGGAGATTTCATATTGCAGAAAATAGATTCGTATCTAAGAAGTAAACTTTTGTTGATGCATCCAAAGTTATATAGGTATCTTTGTTCTAGGTGGATGTTAAAATCCACCCAGAATTTGCCTCGCGGGGATGATAACATCCCCGCTGAGCAATTAGTTGACACAAAGAAATTATTTGTTATTTTTAAGCACAAACTTTTTGAATAGGAATTTTTTTGCTTTTAAGCTGAAAATATCCGAAGGATTCATAGAATAAGATGGATACTTTAGTAGTTTTTTTAATCTGGGCGCCACCGATTCTTTTTGCTATCACTGTGCATGAGTTTGCGCATGGATGGGTGGCAAATAAATTGGGTGATCCAACTGCTAAATACGCCGGTAGGTTGACTTTAAATCCCTTATCTCATTTGGATCCCATTGGCACCTTGATGCTTTTTATAGTCCATCTCGGCTGGGCTAAACCTGTTCCGGTCAACCCTTTTAATTTTAAAGACCCTAAACGCGATATGATGTGGGTCTCTTTAGCTGGACCAGGTTCGAATATCTTGTGTGCTTTGGGCTGTGGTATCGTTATAAGATTTTTAAACTTTTTTTTAGCTGGAGCAGACCCAAAAACATCTTTTTTGAGCATATTTTTCTACATGGTTGCATTTGGACTTGTTATAAATGTTGTATTAGCCATCTTCAATCTTTTGCCCATCCCTCCCCTGGATGGTTCAAAGATACTCATGGGAATACTTCCACCGGAATATGAATATCAGATTGCACAATTGGAGAGGTTTGGTCCTTTTCTTTTGATATTTTTGATTATGATAAGCTGGATGCTCGGAATTAACTTCTTCTGGATTTTCATCAGCCCATTTGTCTCTTTTTTCAGCATACTTTTTGCTGGGGTTGATTTAGCAAGATTTTTTTAGATAAAAACTGGAGTTTGACTTCTTGGGATTTATTACTTAGAAATGCTTGTAGGTAAAACTTTACACTCAATACCGGATTTATCAAAATAGGGTTTCCGCGTAGCGGAGGGTTTATCCCTTCGCGTGACAGAATCAGAGCCATAAAGGCTCTGCTACGGGATCTATTTTTCAAGGGAGAGGTAAAGCTTTTGCTTTACACTCCAATAAATCAATAAAAAGTGAAAAATGTTAAAAGTTAAATATTTTGTTTATCTGAAATACTTAATCTTTTTTTTCATTCTCTCAGTGATTCTGAATTGCTTCCCTGCAAAAAAAATAACCCCACCTAAGAAAATAACCCCTGAGAATGCTTTGAAAAAAGCCAATGCAAGTGAGAAAAATCTTAAAACTTTTGCTGGAAGATTGAATATAAAAGTTAGAAAAAATAAAAAGGGTTTTTCGACTAATATCGAATTATTGCATAAAAAACCGGATAAATTCGCAATCTATTTCAAATCGAGCCTTGGTGTAAATCTTTTGAAAGTTGTTTTCAGAAACGATAGCCTCCTTTATTTTCGCTCAGATGAGGGTCGCTTTTACTCTGATTCATATGATAATTTTCTCAAAACTAAAACATGGGAATGGGATATCGATTTAAAAACTTTGCTTTATTTCATTGTTGGAAAAACAGGTTTGACTGATCCAAAGATAAGCTTTTTAAAATCTGAAAAAAAATATTTTGTTTATATTTTAGAAGTTGATGAATGGATAAAAAAATTCTGGATTGACAAAAAAAAGTTTTTTTTGAAAAAAAGTTATTGGATAAAAAAGCGAGGTGATGAGTCCTTTTTGATACATTATGAGAAATATAAAAGGTTTGGTGGTTTTAACTATCCAAAAGAGATTAAGATAAACTCTTCATCAGGTGAGAGGGTTAAGATTAAATTTAGAAAGATTAAGGTCAATTTGGATTTAGAAGAGAAAAGATTTGAGATAGACATCCCATCAAATCTCGAAAATTAAAAATTATTGACAACTTAAATATGCTTTATTAAACTTAAATGTTAAAAAGGTTTATTATTTGGTAAGCTTATGTTAAAATATCTCGAAAAAAGTATCAAAGCTCTCTTTTTTAAACTCGCAAGACTTTTTTTAAAAAATAGTCCAAAAAGAAAAGAGGAGATCGATTTATTAAAGATAAAAAAGATTTTGGTTGTTCGCCAGGACAAAAGAATAGGAAATTTGTTGTTAACCACCCCCTTTCTTTTTGCTTTAAGAAAATTATTTCCCAAATCTCAAATCTTTTATCTTGCCTCTAAACCATTCCAAAATCTTTTTTCTAACTTTTCGGTGCTGGATGAGGTATTGACGGTTGATAAAAAGAAATACGTTTTTAATCCTTCCCCTTTTTTCGAATTGATAAAAAAAATTAGAAGACAAAACTTCGACCTTTGTTTTGACCTATCAGATGAAAATCAGATCTCAGCGACAAATCTTTTATATACATATTTAAGTGGAGCAAAATATAGAATTGGACATAAAAGAGATGGCTCTGACATTTTTTTAAATCTCGAGGTTCCAAAAGAAAAAAAGTCAAGGCATGCAGTGGAAATGCACTTAGACCTTTTACGATTTCTTTTTGGAGAAGTTCAAACACCAGAATTGAATATAGATGTTTTAGATGAAAACAAAAAAAATGTTTTGGATTATCTTGATAAAAAAAGTATAAATGAAAATGATTTTTTAATTGGGATAAACTTGGGTGGAAGGGGCAGGAAACGATGGAAAGAGCAAAACTTTTTGGATGTAGCAAACTGGCTGGTGAGCAAGTTTGATTGTAAAGTTATTCTTATCTGGGGATCGGAGGAGAAAAAAATAGTAAAAGATTTGAGATTAAATAAAGATATTATCCTTGCTGACCTTCTTCCCTTGCCAACCCTGGCGGCTTTGATCAAAAGGTGTAATCTTTTTGTCTCCTCGGATTCAGGGATTATGCATCTTTCAACTGCTGTTAAAACTTCAACTTTCGCGATATTCATAGATTCTGACCCTGAGAAATACGAACCTCGAGGAGATAAAAATAAAATTATCGTTGGTGAAGATGGAAAGGTTTCGGTTGAAAAGGTAAAGATAGGATTGCAAGAATTTATCACATCTATGAAGAGCACGGATGACAGTTTTTCGCCTAGGGGTAATTTTTTTGTTAAAACCTCACCCCAGCCCTCTCCTTATGAAGAAGAGGGAGAAAAAAAACCCTCTCCTTATGAAGGAGAGGGCAAGGGAGAGGTTCACCCTTGATGTTATACTGAAAAATTAGGGAAAATCAGATGAAGCTCTATTTAAGACTTTTGAAATTTTTAAAGCCTCATTTAAAATATCTTCTTCCAGCAATATTTTTTATGGTTTTGTATGCTGTGATGACTGGATTCTCTGTGACAATGATTGTTCCTTTCACAAAAGTGGTTTTCTATTCTGAAGAAAAAGTTGTTGACTCGACTCAGACAAAAGAAAAAGATTCATTTTCCAAACAGCCCGAAAGTCTTGTTGTTTTGTTGCCAAAATATCTCAAAAATAAGGTTAACGGTTTCCTTAAAGGGAAAACTAAAGTGGATATACTTAAGAGATTGTGTATCTTTATATTAATTGTCTTTTTTATCAAGAATATTTTCTGGTATCTCCAGAGCTTTTTGGTGGTTAAGGCAGAAGAGGGGGTGATTATGGACATAAGAAATAGATTATATTCCCATTACCATAGTCTTCCCTTGGAGTATTTTCATGGGAAAAAAACAGGGGTTTTGATCTCCAGAATAACCAATGATATTAACTTGGTAAGGGGTGCAGTTGGTAATGGATTTGCCATGCTTTTGCGTCAGTCCTTTTTGGTTCTGGTATTTTTATTCTTAGTATTCTGGGCAGCGTGGAAACTTGCTCTACTTGCTTTTCTTATCTTGCCGCCGAGCCTTTTTTTGATAAATAAGTTAGCGATGAAGTTACGTGTTAAAAGCACCCTTGTGCAAACTAAAATGGGAACAATGACATCAGTTCTTCAGGAGACTGTTTCAGGGATAAGGGTGGTAAAAGCTTTTGCTATGGAGAAATTCGAGATAAAAAAATTTATGGATGCCACAAAAGATTATTTCAGGACAATGGTGAAGCTGATAAGAATAGGTTCTTTGGGTCCTCCTTTAACTGAATATTTAGGCGTGATTGTTGGAGTTTTGATCTTATGGTTTGGAGGAAAAAGCATCTTGGGAGGAGGGGGTCTCACACCAGATAGATTTTTCCTTTTCCTTTTTGCTATGTTTTCACTTATGGACCCGATAAAAAAGGTATCCCAGACTAATATCGATATCCAGCAGGGATTGGCTTCTGCAAAGAGGATATTTGAGGTTTTAGATACCGAGCCAAAGATAAAATCACCTCCCCATCCAAAAAGAATGGATGGATTTAGAGATAAAATAGAGTTTAAGGATGTATGTTTTGCCTATGAAGGCACAAAAGAGGTTCTGCATAAAATAAATCTTGAAGTGAAAAATGGTGAGATCGTTGCTCTGGTTGGCCCATCAGGTGCTGGCAAATCGACTTTAGTTGACCTTCTGGCAAGATTTTATGACCCAGCTTTTGGAAAAATCGAAATAGACCGGATAGATTTAAAGGTACTCGATATCACCTCACTTCGTAATCTCTTAGGAATTGTCACCCAGGAGACCATCCTTTTCAACGATACAGTCTGGAACAATATCGCATATGGGTATAATGGAGCAAAAGAGGAGGAGGTTTATAGTGCAGCCAGAGCAGCTAATGCCCATGAGTTTATTTTAAAAATGACCAATGGTTATCAAACCTTAATTGGGGACAGGGGAGTTAAACTCTCAGGAGGAGAGCGTCAGAGATTAGCTATTGCCAGAGCGATATTTAAAAACCCTCAGATTTTAATTTTCGATGAAGCGACCTCAGCTTTAGATTCAGAGTCAGAGAGATCAGTTCAGGATGCAATCGACAGGTTGATGAAAGGGAGAACCACTTTTGTTATCGCCCATCGTTTGTCCACAGTTAAAAATGCTGACAAAATAGTTGTTATGGACAAAGGAAGGATTGTTCAGATGGGAAATCATAATAGTTTGATTAACCAAGAGGGTCTTTATAAAAAGCTTTATCAAATGCAGTTTAAGATGTGATATTGAATTTATATTTGGGCGGAGAAGAGCACCGCCCAAATGCGAGAAAAATTTTGGTATTAAAAAATTTTATGATTAACCCAAAGAAAATCTTGATTGTCCAGCTTCGACGGATAGGGGATGTTTTAATGTGCACCCCTTCTTTAAGAGCTCTGAGAAAAAAATTTCCCAAAAGCTATATCGCTTTTCTTACTGAAAAAGAATCTGAAACTTTGTTAAAAGGAAATCCATATGTTGATGAGTTGATCGTTTTGGAAAAAGACAGATACGGAAATCCGTTATATATGTTAAAGCAAATTCATAACATCAGAAAAAAATCTTTTGATCTGACAGTTGATTTTTTCGGAAATCCGAGATCAGCCTGGATTTGCTTTTTAAGCGGCGCTTTTTATAGATTAGGTCCAAATCTTGGGGTAAGAGGACTTTTTTATAATTTAAAAATTCCAAAAGACAAAGTTCCAAAATATGCTGCACAATCGAGGTTAGATGGATTAAAAATTTTGGGAATTAAGTCCCAGGATTGCACCCTCGATTTTTTTCTTTCGGATAAAGCAAAAGATTTTGCTAAAAGTTTTTTTAAAAAAAGTGATATTAAAGAGGATAATTTGATAATTTCTGTTTCGCCAATCTCAAGGAGACATTTTAAGCGATGGTCACTGGAAAGATATGCTGAGGTCTGTGACTTTATGGTTTCAAAATATAAAGCCAAAATAATTTTAGTCTGGGGTCCTGAGGAGAGATCTGTTGTTGAGAAACTGAAAGATCTTTCAAAAAATGAGATTATAATATCTCCTCCCACGCACACGTTACAAGAATTAGGAGCTATACTGAAAAGATGTGACCTTCATTTTGGCAATGATAATGGAACCAAGCACATAGCGGTTGCAGTTGGAATTCCAACTTTAACCATCTATGGACCTCACAGTCATATAAGCTGGACCTACCCAGATAAGAAAAGACACAAATGGATTCAGGCTGAAAATCTATGCTCCGATTGCGAAAAGATAAAGCATAAATGCGCAAGGCTTTTTTGCCTTGATTCAATCGAAGTTGATGTTGTGAAAAAAGAGCTTGAAGAATTTTTAAAAGATAAACTTGATGAAAAAAAACTCAAAAAAACTCTCAATCTTAGAGCTTGTTAACGTCAGATGGTATAATGCCTGCGCCTGGTATGCTGTCACTTTATCCTGCGCTTTAAAAAAAAGAGGGCACAGGGTAATAGTTGGTGGTGACCCAGAAAGCCCCCCAATAAAAGAGGCAGAAAAATTTGGTCTTGAAACTTACTCGAAACTCTGGCTATCCAAAAAAGACCCTTTTACTTTTGCTTATAATGTGAAAAAATTATCCGAGCTTTTAGAAAAAGAGAAAATCGAGATAATAAATGCTCACCTGTCCGAATCACATCTTTTGGCTTCTTTTATCTCACAGTTTGGGAAAAACAAAATTCCGGTGATAAGAACAAGAGGAGATGTTAGACCTCCGAAAAATAACTTTTTAAACAGATATTTGAATAACAGCTTAACAGATAAGATAATAACCACCTCAGAGATTTTAAAAAAAAGCTACCTTGAAAATCTTGGGATTTACGAAGAAAAAGTTAAAAAAATAGTTCCAGGAATCGACAAGAATTATTTTCATCCCCAACCTAAAAATCAAAATTGGACAAAAAAACTAAAAATAGAGGATGATTGCATAGTTGTGGGAATAGTGGGGAGGCTTTCGCCGGTAAAAGGGCATAAATATTTCATTCAAGCTGCAGATTATGTTTTAAAAAATTGCTCAAAAAAAGTTAAATTTATCATCGTCGGGGAGGATGCACAAATTAAGGCTTCCCAGCTTAAAGGGATGACAAAAAATCTGGGGATAGAAAACCGTTTTAGTTTCTTTGGAAGAGTTAATGATGTAACAAAGATTATTTCCCTTCTGGATATTGGAGTTGTTTGTTCTGTCGGTTCGGAGACCATTTGTCGTTCTGCTTTAGAATATATGGCAATGGGAAAACCGGTGGTGGGAACAACTGTGAATGCTATTCCGGAGATAATAAGTGACGGTTTAAATGGGATTTTGGTTCCGCCAAAAGATGGGGTAAAGATGGGGGAAGCCATTTTGGAACTTTTGGAGAATGATCAAAAAAGAATTGAATTCGGAAAAAAAAGTAGGAAATTGATAGAGGAAAAATTCACTTTAGATAAATTCGCATCTCAGACCGAAGAAGTTTATTTTCAGACTTTGAAAAAAAGTGAAAAAAATGCCTAAGATTTCCGCTGTGGTCATAACCTATAATGAGGAAGACAATATCCGCAGGTGTCTGGAAAGTTTATCCTGGGTAGATGAGATTGTGGTGGTCGACTCCTATAGCCAGGATGATACAAAAAAGATTGTATCAGATTTTACTGATAAAATATATGATGTTGAATGGGAGGGTTTTGGTAAAAAGAAAGAATTTGCCCGCAAAAAAGCATCATCTGAATGGGTTTTGTCTGTGGATTGTGATGAGGTGATAACTCCTGATTTAAAAGATGAGGTTTTAAAAGCAGTTAATGAGAAGGATAACTATGATGGTTATTATATTCCGAGAAGATCAAACTTTTTAGGCAAATGGATGAATCATTCCGGCTGGTATCCAGATTATGTTTTAAGGCTTTTTAAAAAAGAGAAGGCGAAATTCAATCAGGCTTTAGTTCACGAAAAAATTGAGGTTTTTGGAAAAATAGGTTATCTTAAAAATTCCCTTCTGCATTATACCGATCCGGATATAAAAAGTTATCTTTCGAAGTTAGATTTTTATACTACTTTGAACGCAGAAGAACTTTTAAAAAAAAAGAAGAAAACAAAGGTTTTCGATTTCATCCTTCGCCCATTAGGTATTTTTTTCAAAATGTTTTTTTTGAAAAGGGGGTTTTTAGATGGAATACACGGTTTTATCCTCGCAGTTTTATCATCTTTTTATGTCTTCATCAAATATGCCAAGCTCTGGGATCTTCAAAGAAAAAAAAATTAACTTTTTGTTTTTAGAATTTTCTTGATTCCTAAAAAATATGTGATATTTTTCAAAGAAGATATTTAAATCTTTTTATTTAAAGGTGTCAGATGAAAAGGACTTTATTCTTTTGTAAGATTCAAATTTTGTGGAAGGTTTTGTTCACTTTTGAGTAGGCCGAATTAAATGAAAAAAGCAAAAATTACTGGCAAGGAAAAAATTCTTTTGATCCGCACAGATAAAATCGGTGATTTGATTTTATCTCTGCCTTTAGCTGAGGCTATAAAAAAAGTCTATCCTCAAGCGTTTATATCTTTTTTGGTCTCACCTTACACTAAAGATATTCTTGAAAACAACCCTTTTGTGAATGAAGTTATTGTTTTCAACTATTCAAAAGTGAAAGGATTTTTTAAATTCGTAAAATTTTTGAAAAAGAAAAAAATCGATGTTGCAATTCTTATTCATCCCACTTTAGTATTAGCATCGTTGATCTTTTTAGCAAAAATAAGGATAAGAATTGGAACAGGTTTTAGAGCATATCAGATATTCTTTAACCATAAGATCTATAAGCACCGAAAGACTGTAGAAAAACATGAGCTCGAGTATAACTTGGAGATGCTTTCGCCTCTTGGCATTTCTTTAAAAAAGAGATTGCCTAAAATTTTCTTGAAAGACTGTGAAAAAAGATGGGCTGAATCTGAATTTCTAAATATAGGTATAAATAAAGATGACAAGGTGGTGATAATCCATCCAGGAAGTAGAAATTCGAGCTTAAATTATCCACCAGAAAAGTTTGCAAAAATTGCCGATAAACTTACAGAGGAGTTTGAAGTTAAAGTAATAGTTAGCGGATCAAAAGATGAGCTAAAATTGGCAGGGAGAATGATAGAAAAGATGAAAAATAAACCTGAAAGTCTTGTGGGAAGAACAGATTTAAGAGAGTTGGCAGCGGTAATAAAAAGTGCTGATCTTTTAATTTCATCTTCCACAGGTCCCATGCATATGGCAACAGCTTTGGGAACTCCAGTGGTGGCATTGTTCTCACCCATTTTTGTTGCCTCTCCCAAAAGATGGGGTCCTTTAGGGAACAGAAATCAAGTTTTTTTACCACCTTTAGGTCCCTGTTTTAAATGTAGATTCAAAAAATGTCCGCACTACAATTGTATGGAAAAAATTGATGAGGAGCTTGTTTTTCAAAAGGCTAAAAAAGTTTTAAAGGAAAATAGATGAACTTAGCAGAATTCATCATCCAGATAGAGTCATTTAACGCCAATGTTAATATTCCACTTTTGAGAAAGGCGTACGAGTTCTCAGATAGGGCACACAGAGGACAATTCAGGGAGTCAGGAGATCCTTATATCGAGCACTGTCTTAATGTGGCATTTATCTTAGCGGGACAGCATCTCGATTCTGCAACCATTACCGCAGGGATGATCCATGATGTGGTTGAGGAGACAGAGATTTCACTTGAGCAAATAAAAGATGAATTTGGTGAGGAGATTGCTGATTTAGTGGATGGAGTTACCAAGATAGGGGAGATGGAGTTGAAAAGCACCGAGGAGCAACAGGTAGAGTATTACAGGAAAATGCTTCTTTCGATGGCAAAAGATATTCGTGTTATTTTGATAAAATTAGCAGACAGGTTGCACAATATGAGGACTTTGGTGCATTTAGAAAAAGAGAGGCAGGAAAAAATTTCCAAAGAGACTTTAGAGATTTATGCTCCTTTAGCCCACCGTTTTGGAATGGCAAAAATCAAAGCGGAGTTAGAAAACCTATCCCTTGAGTATCTTGATCCTGAGGCTCACCAAAGGCTCGAAAGATTATTAAGCGAGAGAGAAAAGCAGAGGGGGAAATATATTCAAAAGATTACCGAGCCTTTGAAAAATGAACTTAAGAAAATGGGGATAAAAGCTGATGTTTTAGGGAGGGCTAAACACTTATACAGCATCTATCGCAAGATGAAGCTTCAGCAAAAGCCTCTTGAGGAGATCTTCGACCTTATTGCCTTGAGGGTGATTGTGGATACTGAGATCGAATGCTATCAGACTCTTGGGATTATTCATAGCTTGTGGGCACCAATTGTTGAGAGATTCCACGATTACATTGCCACACCTAAAAGCAATATGTATCAATCCCTTCACACCACGGTGATTGGGCCTGAGAGAAAAACAGTTGAGGTTCAGATCAGGACTTTTGATATGCATCGGACAGCGGAGTATGGAATAGCAGCGCACTGGCTTTATAAAGAGGGGAAAATCACGCCGGATGAGGAGGACAAGCAGATGATCTGGTTAAGAGAGGTTTTGGAATGGCAGAAGGATTTGAAAAACCCGCAGGAATTTTTAGAATATCTCAAGATCGACCTTTTCCAGGAGGATATCTTTGTATTCACGCCAAAAGGGGAGATAAAACACCTTCTCAAAGAGTCCACTCCATTAGATTTCGCATATGCTGTTCATTCTGAGATCGGGAACCACTGCGTAGGAGCAAAGGTTAATGGAAAGTTAGTTCCCTTGAATACGGTCTTGCGCAATGGGGATGAGGTTCAAATCCTCACATCACTCCAAAAGACACCTAACCGGGATTGGCTTAAGATTGTGAAAACTTCGAGGGCAAGAAGTAAAATAAGGCATTGGCTAAGAGAGATTGAATTTGACCAGAGTCTGAAATTAGGAAAGGAGATATTTGAAAGAGAGCTCAAAAAAAACCATATCAAGCCTTTGACAGAGCAACAGCTTTCAGATTTAGCTATGAGTTTAAATTTCTCTGACTCTGAAGGACTTCTCAGCACCTTGGGTGAGGGGAATATCTCGATCAAGCAGATAATCTCAAAGCTTTTGCCCGAGGATAAAATAAAAAAGTGCGTATGCCGAAGGTCAAGAGACATCAAGAGAAAAGAGTCAAAAGTAGAAAAGATAGTTGAGAGAGCACATAAAAGAGGTGGGATAAAGGTAGGAGGGGTGAAAAACTTGATGTTTCGTTTTGCTCAGTGCTGTCAGCCTGTTCCTGGGGAGAAGATTATTGGATTTATCACCAAAGGGAGGGGAATCTCTGTGCATCGTTATGATTGTGCAAATGCGCTAACAATGTTAGCACAGGAGGACAGGAAGCTTGAGGTGGAGTGGGATGTTGACAAAGACCAATCCTTTCCAGTTAAACTTGAGGTGTTAGTTGAGGATAGAAAAAACATATTGCACGAGCTAACCAAGGCGATAGCTGATTCCGAGACTAACATAAGGGGCGTAGAGATAAAAGGGGAAGGGGCTTTTTCTTATGGAATCTTAGCTATTGAAGTGAAAAACATAAGGCATTTGAACAAGACTATTAAAAAAATTAAAAAAGTAAAGGAGGTAATTAGCGTGGAAAGAGCAAAGGAGGTCGAGCTTTTTGAATGAATCAAAAACCCTTTTACAAAAGATATTGCCGTATCAAAACTCTTTTATTTTGACTTTCCCTTTTTTGGAAAGATATGATTTTATAACTTGTGGGATGATTTTGAAAACCAAAAGTGACCCGACCAAAACACTTTTGAGACTCATAGGTCAAAAAGATCCTAAGCTTGCGATTCCAGAACAAAGACACACGAAAAAAATCTTGCCTATCTTAAATGAAGATGATTTGAATCTTTTAGAAAAAGAAAGCTTTGATGGAGTTTTTACTAAATTGAAAAACATTTTTTTATGTGTTCAGGTTGCAGATTGCATCCCTTTGTTTGTTATAGCTTTTGAAAAAAGGATGGTAGGGCTTTTACATGTTGGTTGGCGTGGCTTTGTTTCAGGAATAGTAAAAGAGTTTTTAACAAAAGCTGAAAAGTTATTTAAAATCTATCCGGAGGATTTGATTATAGTTTTAGGACCCTATATCAAGGGATGCTGTTATGAAGTCTCCTGTGGTGTGGCAGCGCTTTTTGATAGGGATATGTTAAACTTTAACAAAAACAAAATAAGACTTGATTTAGGAAAAGCTCTTTTCAAAGAATTAAAAAAAACAGGAGTTAAAAAACAAAGGATTTTTCTTTCACCAGACTGCACATTTTGCCATCCAGAACATTACTTTTCTTTCAGGAGAGAAAAAGATAGGTCTAAAAGGATGCTGGCTTTTATCGGGATATCCGAAGGGTCTTAATGAAAAAACGAATTTTTTGAAACTAATATGAAAAGTTTTTAATATAAAAAGGAGGAGAAGTGAAAAAATTCATTTTTTTTAGTTTGGTTTGTTTTTTGTTTCTTTTTAATTCTGGTGCTCAGGCTGTTACCGGCTTGGGCTTAGGAGTGAGGGGAGGAATTATTCAAAACTATGATAACCCAGCTCTAAAAAAATTCTCTTCTGATTATACTTCTGGATTTTCCTTAAAACAAATGCCTCTTTTAGGAGCTCATCTCAAAATCGGGACTTTGCCGGTAATCGATTTGGAGGTCTCAGTGGAGTATGCCTGGAAGAAAAAGAAAAATATTAATTACTATCCAGAAGGAGCAAAAATATTAAACCCCCCTCAAGTTGATCTAACTGTGCGGGATTTATCTTTAAATGCCACTGCCAAGTATCTTTTCTCTTTTCCTGTTGTGAGACCCTATGTCGGAGCAGGAATTGGAATCCATAGATTGATCTACGAACTTTCAGTAGCAGACACTTTAGCTTTATATTTTCCTGAGGATGAGAACAAAATCGGTTTTCATGGAGTTGGAGGAGTATCTTTACAACTTCCAGCTTTCCCATTGGAGATTTTTGTCGAGGGGAGATTCGTTTATATAAAAACCAAACAAAAAAAGCTTGATACCAAAGAGACCGATTTTATAACAATTCTGGCTGGGATCACTCTTAATCTTTGATTGCAGATTTCTTACTCCTTGCCCTTCTCCACGAGTGGAGAGGGATAAAGTGAGGTCAAAAGTGATGCAAATTCTTTAAATTTATAAATTGACGAAAAGATGAAATCTTATTATTTTGAGTAAAAATTTAGAGGAGGAACAGTGAAAAAATTAATTCAGATTTTGGTTCTTCAAACTTTTCTTTTGCTGGTGTTATCTGGTTTGAGCTCAGCTCAATTTTTAGGGCAGTTGAACACTGCTAAGACTTTTCAGCCGGGTGAGTTTAACTTAGGTGGGTATCTTGGGGTCTATGAGAATGCAATCTCCACTTTTGGTCAGTTCAGGATGGGTGTTATCGATTATTTCGATTTCGGAGTTAAGCTTGGGGTTTTGGATTTTCAGACAACCGGTGAAAAGGACCATACCGGAGTCATTCTCGGTGGGGATTTAAAATATGGGGTGCTGGATACTGAGATCGACGACCCATTTGATCTATCATTAGGGATGGTCTGGGAATACTCAGATGTTGATTATCTGAAAAGATTTGCCATGGGAGGCAATTTCGTTATCTCCAAAGGGTTTGTTTTAGAATCGGGCAACATACTTTCGCCTTACGGTAGATTGAATATCCGAGCGGAGAGATTAACCAAAGAAAATCGACCAGGCAAGAGTGTATCTGATACTGATTTGGAAATCGGGGCAACAGTTGGAGCTATTCTTCAGGTAAGAGGTGGATGGCATTTTGTGGGAGAGTTCCAGCTCGATGAATATTATGGTTTTCTGATGGGGCTCAGCTACTATATTTATTGAAAAAATATAAAAACTTTTTTTTAGCCCCAACTTTTTTGGGGCTTTTTTCTTAATATGCGAAGCATTCTTCGAATATGAATCTTATACAGGTGATAATTTTAGGGATTGTTCAGGGATTGACTGAATTTCTTCCTGTTTCATCGAGCGGGCATTTGGTGATAGCAGAAAAAATCCTGCAGATAAAATCAGAGAAAATCGCCTTCGAGGTATTTGTGCATTTTGGCACTTTTATGTCGGTGATGGTCATTTATAAAAAAGAGATCTGGGGTATAATAAAGGCTTTGTTGCAACCTTTTTTCCCGTCAAAAATAGATTCTTTTTCAGATGAATCCAGAAGACTATTGTGGCTTTTACTTTTAGGAACTATTCCAATAGTAGGGGTGGGGATTTTGTCTGAGAGGGCAGTTGAAAAAGCTTTTTTGTCTGTTTTTTTAGTTGCGATAATGCTTATTATCACTGGTGGTTTTCTTTTGTTAACTAAATTTTCCAAAGAAAAAAGGACAAGGATAAAGTCTATGGATGCTTTGTTAATTGGATTTTCACAGGTGTTTGCTCTTTTACCTGGAATATCAAGGTCAGGGTTCACCATTGGAACTGCACTTTTTTTGGGAATAGCCCCAAAAAAATCAGCTGACTTTTCCTTTCTTTTAGCATTGCCCGCAATTTCAGGAGCAACTCTTTTAAAGCTTTTTGAGTGTTTCAAAGAAAAACCCCCAACTCATATGGTCTTTAATTATATTATTGGCGCCATCGTTGCTTTTCTGTGCGGATATATTGCTATCAAGCTTATTTTAGATTTAATCAAAAAAGGGAAATTCCAGTATTTCGGCTACTATTGCATAGGAGTGGGGATTTTGTCTTCGATATTTTTATAGAGTTGATTATATTTAAAATTAGGAGAATCAGTAAAAATTTAATTTAAGGCGATGAAGGAAATTTTTGAAGAATATCTGAAAAAATTAAAACAGAAATACAGAACTGGACAAGCGACAGAACAGTCATACTACTCTGTGTTCGAGGAGCTGTTTAATAGATTACTTGAATTTTATAAAATAAGAGGGACTATAATAGCCATAAGGAAAAAAGAGGAACATATTGGAGTTCCAGATTTCATGTAATGACCGAATACATATTGGACACCCAAGAGGGATTCTTTTATAATATAGTTTATGGTGGATTAAGTTTCAACTTTAATTTTTGTATAGGCGTCATTTTATTGATACCTCCATGAGGTCTTTTGTAGTTATTCGTATGAATGCTTCGCATAGTTAAAGATTCATTGTTTGAAGGCGACTTGGA
>JAUWYR010000051.1 GCA_030615745.1 Candidatus Zixiibacteriota bacterium
TTTTAGGACTTTGGATATTACCGGGACGATCAAGTTACCTGAGGGTGTTGAGATGGTTATGCCGGGTGACAATGTTAATATGGATGTTGAGTTGATATCCCCGATAGCCTTGGAGAAGGAGTTACGTTTTGCTATAAGGGAAGGAGGAAAGACAGTAGGAGCTGGAGTTGTAACTGAGATAATAGAATAGATGCAAGATGCAAGATTCAAGATGCAAGATCAACGGATGGAATGGATTGGTCAAAAAAGGGATTAAACTTACGTAAATAGAAGGATGATTTAAATTATGCCCAGGGAGATTGTAACTTTAGCCTGTGAGGAGTGTAAGAGGAGAAATTATACAACTACTAAAAACAAAAGGAAACACCCGGATAGGGTATCATATAAGAAATTTTGTCCATTTTGCCATAAACATACATTACATAAGGAAACAAGATAAAGATGAAAATTTGTGTAATTTTTTAATATGGTCTAAACAGGTCTGTAGCTCAACTGGCTAGAGCATCGGTCTCCAAAACCGGTGGTTGGGGGTTCGAGTCCCTCCAGACCTGAAAAAATAAAAGATTTTTTTACAATCTATGTTTGGAAAAATAAAGAGGTTTATAAAAGAGGTAAAAATTGAATTGACCAAGGTTACCTGGGTCTCCAAGCAGATGCTTATTGGCTCAACTATTATCGTTGTAATTTTTTCTATGCTTTTGGCTATATTTACAGGAGTAGTGGATAAACTTTTATCTGTGGTTATGAGTTTTATTCTAAGTTAAACTGGGGTGATTTGTTTGGCTAAAAAGTGGTATGTTGCACATACTTATTCTGGACATGAGCTAAAGGCAAAAAAGTATTTGGAAAACGAAGCAGCAAATTTAGGCTTAAGTGACAAATTTGGAAGGATTTTGGTTCCTACTGAGACTGTGGTGGAAATGAAACATGGAAAAAGGAACACCAAGGTGAAAAAATTCCTTCCGAGCTATATACTAATTGAGATGGAATTATGCGAAGAAACTCAGCATTTGGTGACCTCGAGCCCTGGAATAACAAGCTTTGTTGGCAGTAAAGGAAAACCTGTTCCTTTAAGGGAATTGGAGGTTAAAAGGATTTTAGGTCAGATAAAAAAAGGAAGGACCAGAGAATACGAGAAAATCCCATTTAAAACCGGAGATCATGTTAAGGTGGTGGATGGCCCTTTTACCGATTTCGCAGGTTTTGTGAGCGAGGTTAATGATGAGCGCAAGAGCCTGAAGGTTATGGTGAGCATTTTCGGACGACCAACTCCGGTGGAGTTGGATTTCTTGCAGGTCCAGATTCTTTAAATCGAGGAAAAAAAATGGCAAAGAAAGTAGTTGCAAAAATTAAGCTTCAGATTCCAGCAGGCAATGCAACTCCTGCACCTCCGGTTGGTCCAGCATTGGGTCAACATGGGGTGAATATCATGGAATTCTGTAAAGCTTACAACGCTAAAACTCAATCGCAGGCTGGTATGATCGTGCCCGCTATTATCACAATCTATGTTGATAGAACCTTTTCCTTTATCACTAAAACTCCTCCAGCCTCTGTCCTTTTAAAAAAAGCGGCTAACATTGAGAAAGGCTCTGGTGAACCCAACAAAGTCAAGGTTGGAAAGGTAACAAGAAAACAAATAGAGGAAATCTCAAGCATAAAGCTTAAGGATTTGAATGCCTCCTCCTTGGAGAGGGCTGTTAAGATAATTGAAGGAACAGCAAAAAGCATGGGAATTGAGGTGGAAGGCTAAATGAGAAGAGGAAAAAATTACAAAAAGACAAAAGAGAAAATAAAATCTTTTGAAAAACTCTCCCTTATGGATGCTATAAAACTTGTGAAGGAGAACGCCCATGCTAAATTCGATGAGACAGTGGAACTATCAGTTAGGTTAGGGGTAGATCCTAAATATTCTGATCAGATGGTGCGAGGGATTGTGATTTTGCCTTTTGGCACAGGTAAAAAAGTAAAGGTTTTAGTATTGACCAAAGGTGAGAAAGAAAAGGAAGCTAAAGATGCTGGTGCTGATTTTGTGGGCTCAGATGAGTATATTGAGAAAATAAGGGCTGGTTGGAGCGATGTAGATGCTATCGTAGCAACGCCTGATATGATGGGAGCAGTTGGAAAATTAGGGAAAATACTCGGACCCAAAGGACTTATGCCTAACCCAAAATCTGGAACTGTCACCTTCGATGTAGCAAAGGCGGTGAAGGATTTGAAGCGTGGTAAAATCGAGTTTCGAGTTGATAAATCCGGAAATATAGGGACTCCAATTGGTAAGGTCTCTTTTAAGGATGAGGAATTATATGAAAATGCAAAAGCATTTCTCGATACGGTAATTCGTGCCAAGCCACCAGCGGCAAAAGGTCAGTACTTTAAAGGTATGTCCATATCCTCTACAATGGGTGTGGGGATAAGGCTGGATACACAATCAATTTTAGCAGAGTTAAAGAAGTGATCCTATGCTTAAAGAAGAAAAAAAAAGAGTTGTTGAAGAGTTAAAAGAGAAATTGGAGAAAAGCAAAAGCTTTTTTTTGACAGACTTTTCCGGTCTTAATGTCGAGGAGATAAACCAGTTAAGAAAAGAGCTTAAAAGTAATGGAATAGAATATAAAGTGGTCAAAAACACCTTGTTAAGACTTGCAGTAAAAGATCTTGGCTTGGACCAAATAACAGATTATCTTGAGGGACCAACGGGTGTGGCTTTCGGATACAACGAACCAATTCTCCCTGCAAAAATTTTGCATAATTTCAAAAAGAAAACAGAAAAACCGAAAATAAAAGTTTTCTGGATAGGAAAAGAGCTTTTTCAAGCAGATAAGTTTGAGGATTTCGCAACACTTCCAACAAGAGATGAACTTCTGACTCTGATTTTCGGATGTTTTAAATCTCCCCTGGTTAACCTTGTTGGAACATTAGATGGGGTTTTAAGAGAGTTTGTGGGAACCATTGAGGCTATAGTTAAATCTAAGTCAAAAAAATAAACTTATCAGTCTGAGGCAAAAAATTTAATTTGTTCTCAAAGATTAAAATATAAAATCAAAAAATGGAGGTTAAATTTTATGGCTGAACCTGAAAAAGAAAAAACTAAAAAAGCAAGCGCTAAGAAAGAAGAGGGACAAAAAAAACAAGAGGCAAAGAAAGAAAAAAAACAAGAGGTAAAAACCCAGGTTGCAGAAGAAAAGCCAACCTCTTTTTCATCTGAGATCGACCAGATTATCTCCACTATCGAGAACATGACAGTTATGGAGCTTTCACAGCTCTCCAAGGCATTGCAGGAGAAATTTGGGGTTTCAGCTGCTGTTCCAGTTGCCCAAGCTGCCTCACCTGCTGGTGGAGTGGCAAAGGAGGCTGCCACAGAGGAGAAAAGCGAATTTAATGTGATTCTTTCGAGTGTGGGTGATAAAAAGATTCAGGTGATAAAAGTGGTCAGAGAAATAACTAGTTTGGGTTTGAAGGAAGCCAAAGATCTGGTCGATTCTGCACCAAAACCTGTGAAAGAAGGGATACCAAAAGAGGAGGCTGAACAAATCAGAGCTAAACTCCAGGAGGTGGGAGCTACTGTCGAGCTTAAATAATTTATCTTTAATTTAAAAAAGTTGGTTTTTATAAAAGAAAGATAAAAATGTCACATCCACACATTTTAAAGGAGTGTGATAACTTTGTCAAAAGTCAAAACCATTGAGAGAATATCATTTTCTAAATTGAAAGAGGTAGCAGAGCTTCCCTGTTTCTTGGATATTCAGAGGGAGTCTTTTAAAAATTTTCTACAACTGGAAAAAGACCCTGAAAAAAGGGAGAACAAAGGGCTTCAAGCAATTTTCAATGAGGTTTTCCCTGTTACCGATGTTCATGAGAACTACTCTTTGGAGTTCGTGAAATATACGGTGGGCAAACCTCGCTATACTCTTCAGGAGTGTCGTGAAAGAAATATGACCTATGGAGCTCCACTTAAAGCCACTTTGAGGCTGGTGATAAGAGAGACGAAGGAGAAAAGGAAAGAGGTCAAGGATATCATCGAGCAGGATGTTTTTTTAGGAGAGCTTCCTTTAATGACTCCCGCAGGAACTTTTATCGTCAATGGTGCAGAGAGGGTAATTGTAAGCCAGCTTCATCGTTCCCCAGGGGTCTTTTTCGATGAAGAGATTCACCCTAACGGTAAAAGACTTTACAGCGCTCGAATAATTCCATACCGCGGTTCCTGGATGGTATTCAATTTAGATGTCAATGACATTATGTACGTGCACATCGATACCAGGAGAAAACTTCTTGCAACTATCTTTTTGAGAACTTTAGGTTATTCCACTGATGAAGAGATTATAAAACTATTTTATGAGGTGGAAGACTTTCAACTTTCTGGAAAAAATCCATCCAAACTTTCAGGAAAGATCTGTGCTTCACCAGTAATTGATCCGAAAACTGGCGAGATCGTTTTATCTTGTGGAGAAACCATAACTGAGCCTTTCATAGAGCAACTAAAAAGTCTTAAAATACGAAAGATCAAGGTTATCTCCTCTGATCTGACTCATGATCCGAAAGTGATAATCAACACCTTGCAGAAGGATTCTACAAAGTCTTTACAGGACGCTCTGTTCAAAATCTACACCCTTTTGAGACCAGGGGAACCCCCTTCCCCGGAGATGGCCAAGGGTCTTTTGGAGAGACTATTTTTTACCTCAAAAAGATATGACTTAGGTGAAGTGGGTCGCCACAGAATAAATGAACGCCTTTCACTTGAGGTACCTCTGGAAACTACCACCCTGACTAACCAGGATTTTCTGAGCATAACAAAATACTTATTGAAATTGAGGAATGGAGAAGGAACAGTAGATGATATAGACCATCTCGGCAACAGGAGAGTACGAACAGTTGGTGAGCTTTTGTCAACTCAATTTTTGATCGGTCTTTCCCGGATGTCAAGAACTATGAGGGAAAGGATGAGCCTAAAAAATACCGAGGCTATCACCCCTCATGATCTGGTGAATGCCCGAACTGTCTCCGCTGTGATACAGACTTTCTTCGGTTCTTCCCAGCTCTCTCAGTTTATGGATCAGACTAATCCCTTAGCAGAGCTAACTCATAAAAGGAGATTATCAGCTTTGGGACCTGGTGGTCTAACCCGGGAAAGAGCTGGTTTTGAGGTTAGAGATGTGCACCATACTCACTACGGGAGGATGTGCCCTATCGAGACGCCGGAGGGTCCTAATATAGGGTTGATCGCTTCCCTTTCCACCTACGCCAGGATAAATAAGTATGGATTTTTGGAAACACCTTATCTTAAGGTGGTAAAGGGAAAGGTTACCAACCAGATTGAGTATCTTTCAGCAGATGTTGAGGATAAATATCATATAGCTCAAGCTAATGAGCCTCTGGATAAAGATAGAAGGTTTTTGAATTCAATGATTAAGGCAAGGGTCAAAGGTGATTTTCCTTTAGTCCCACCAGAAAAGATTGAGTATATGGATGTTTCACCTAAACAACTGGTCTCAGTAGCTGCTGCTCTGATTCCATTTCTCGAACATGATGACGCTAACAGAGCTTTGATGGGCTCTAATATGCAGAGACAAGCAGTCCCTCTTCTGACCTCGGAAGCTCCCATCATCGGAACTGGAATGGAAAAAAAAGCGGCCTTGGATACCAAAACTTTAGTAATTGCCAAAAGAAGTGGAGTGGTCAAAAGCGTAACTGCTGATAAGATAGTGATTAAACCTACTGATGAGGGTGATGATTCATTTGATTTCGTGGGAGATGATGAGTATAGACTGGAGAAATTCAGACGTTCAAATCAGGACACCTGTACAAATCAGAGATCTTTGGTGGAAGTTGGGGACAGAGTTAAGCTGGGAGATTGTGTAGCTGATGGAGCTGCCACCGATAGAGGGGAGTTAGCTTTGGGAGCCAATGTATTGGTCGCCTTCATGCCTTGGAGAGGTCATAATTTTGAGGATGCTATTATAGTAAGTGAGAAGCTTGTTGCTGAAGACCGATATACCTCGATCCATATTGAGGAATTTGAGCTTCAGGTAAGGGAGACCAAAAGAGGCGCTGAGGAGATAACCAGAGAGATTCCCAATGTATCTGAGGAGGCTTTAGCTAATTTAGATGAAAAAGGTATTATAAGAGTAGGAGCTGAGGTTGAGGCAGATGATATTTTGGTGGGCAAGGTTACCCCTAAGGGTGAGTCGGAGCTTTCTCCGGAGGAAAGACTTTTAAGGGCTATTTTTGGCGAGAAGGCTGGAGATATTAGGGATGCTTCCCTGAAAGCACCCCCAGGAATGAAAGGAATCGTGATCGATACCAAGGTATTTTCTCGTAAGGAGCGAACTGAGGAATCAAAAAAAGCGGAGAGAAATGAGATTGCCCGTCTTAAAAGAGTCCTTCAGAAAAAGATGGAGAGTTTGAAAAAACTTAGAGATAGTAGGTTGAAAAAGCTTTTGAAAAACCAGGTCGCGAACACTATAAGGAAAATATCGGATGACTCGGTGGTTTTCAGAACCGGCTATAAGTTTAAGGTGGATTCCTTAGATGGTATAGAAGTCGATGATCTTTTTGTTGAGAATGGATTTGTTCAGAGCCCCAAAGTTAATAGTAAAATAGAGAAGCTTTTGCAAAGCTACAAAAAGACAGCCTCTGAAACTCAAATTCAATTTGAGCTTGAGCAGGAGAAAATTCAAAGAGGCGCTGAGCTTTCACCAGGAGTAGTTCAACTGGTTAAGGTATACGTTGCTACCAAAAGGAGGTTGTCGGTTGGTGATAAGGTGGCTGGAAGGCATGGAAACAAAGGTGTTATTGCAAAAATTGTTCCAGAAGAAGATATGCCCTATCTACCTGATGGAACTCCGATTGAGATGATACTCAATCCATTGGGGGTGCCCTCGAGGATGAATTTAGGTCAGATTCTCGAGACTCATCTCGGTTGGGCAGGTAAGAAGCTTGGGATTTACTTTTCCAGTCCTATCTTCGATGGGGCAAGTTTGGGGGAAGTGCAAGAGGCTTTGAAGAAAGCTGAGCTGCCAAAATCGGGTAAAGTTGTGATCTATGATGGAAAGACAGGTGAGCCCTTTGACTATCCGGTCACAGTTGGTTACATCTATATGATGAAATTATCTCATCTGGTGGACGATAAAATCCATGCTCGTTCCATTGGACCATATTCTTTGGTTACTCAACAGCCTTTGGGGGGAAAAGCTCAATTCGGAGGTCAGAGATTTGGTGAGATGGAAGTTTGGGCTTTAGAAGCTTATGGTGCTGCTTATACCCTTCAGGAGATGCTTACCTATAAATCTGATGATGTATCTGGGCGCTCCAAAGTTTATGAAGCTATAGTTAAAGGAGTTAATCCACCGGAGCCAGGGGTTCCTGAATCTTTTAATGTTTTAGTAAAGGAGCTCCAAAGCCTTGGGTTGGATGTACAACTTATAAAAATAAATAATAAACCTTAGGGAGGGTTAGACATGCCAGAGAACCAACAAAGAAGCCCAAAAAAACCATCTGATTTCTATGCAATAAAAATTCAGCTTGCCTCTCCTGAGACAATAAGGTCATGGTCTCATGGAGAAGTGACCAAGCCTGAGACAATTAATTATAGATCATATAAGCCAGAAAGGGAGGGTCTTTTCTGCGAAAGGATATTCGGTCCAGTTAAGGATTGGGAATGCAATTGTGGTAAATATAAAAGGGTGAGGTTTAAAGGAATAGTATGTGATCGTTGTGGAGTTGAAGTTACCCATTCCAAGGTTCGCAGAGAGAGAATGGGTCATATTGAGCTAGCAGTGCCCGTGTCCCATATCTGGTTTTTCAAATCTATGCCTTCACGCATCGGCTACCTTCTGGATCTGAGTATAAAAGAACTGGAGAGAATGCTTTATTATGAATCTTATATTGTTATAGATCCTGGGAATACTCATCTGAAATATAAGGACATCATCTCCGAAGAAGAATATGTGAAGCTTGAGGAGGCGGGCAAAGAGTTTGTAGCTAAGATGGGAGCAGAGGCTATCTTAGATCTTTTAAAGCAGGTGGATGTTGAGGAGCTTTCCATATCCTTAAGAGCTCAAGTGAAGGTGGAGACCTCAGTTCAAAGAAAAAAAGACACCCTCAAAAGACTAAGAGTGATCGAGGCTTTCAGGCAATCGCAGAATAAACCTCGGTGGATGATAATGGCGGTGATTCCAGTAATTCCCCCTGACTTGAGACCTTTAGTTCCATTAGAAGGTGGAAGATTTGCCACCTCAGACTTGAATGATCTCTACAGAAGGGTGATCAATAGAAATAACCGTTTGAAAAAGTTAATTGAGATAAAAGCACCTGAGGTTATCCTTCGTAATGAGAAAAGGATGCTCCAGGAGGCAGTAGACGCCCTTTTTGACAACGGAAGGCGTTCCCAAGCAGTTAGAGGAGATTCGAAAAGACCATTGAAATCCTTATCCGATCTGTTAAAAGGGAAGCAGGGAAGGTTCAGACAAAACCTTTTAGGGAAAAGAGTCGATTACTCTGGAAGATCGGTTGTCGTTGTGGGTCCTGAGCTTAAACTTCATCAGTGTGGTCTGCCCAAGACCATGGCATTGGAGCTTTTCAAGCCCTTCATCATAATGAAGCTGGAGGAAAAAGGATATGTCCAGACGGTAAAATCAGCTAAAAAGCTGGTTGAAAAAGAGCGTCCGGAGGTGTGGGATATCTTGGAGGAGATAATTTCAGATCATCCTATACTTTTAAATCGTGCCCCTACTTTGCACCGACTTGGTATCCAGGCTTTTTATCCGGTTTTAGTTGAGGGAAAAGCAATCCGGCTTCATCCTTTAGTTTGCCAGGCTTTCAATGCTGACTTCGATGGCGATCAGATGGCAGTTCATATCCCACTTTCATATGAAGCACAGCTGGAGGCTCGAATTCTTATGCTCTCCGCATATAACCTTCTTTCCCCCTCCAGTGGAAAACCAATTGTGGCTCCTACCCAGGATATTGTTTTAGGCTGTTACTATTTAACAAAGGAGAAGCCCAAAGATAAAGGTGAGGGAAAAATATTTTCTTCTACCGACGAGGTGATCTCAGCTTACAATTCTAAGGTTTGCGGACTTCATGCTAAGATCAAAGTTAAAATCAAGGATAAGCTTGTTGAAACCACAGTTGGAAGAGTTCTTTTCAATGAGATCATTCCTTTGGAGTTAGGTTTTTTCAACGAGATTGCGAATAAAAGTAGACTTGAAGAGTTAGTGGCAAAAGCCTATAACACCTTAGGTCATCACAAAACAGCTGTTCTTTTGGATAGTTTGAAAAAGATCGGCTTTGAATACGCCACCTTAGCTGGAGTGACTGTGGGAATAGAGGATCTGATAATACCGGATGAGAAAGAAACACTTATTTCAAGCGCTAATAAAGAGGTGGAGAAGATCAGAAAACAATATGAAAGAGGGCTTATCACCTCTGGTGAGAGATATAATAAGGTAATCGATACTTGGACTCACATTACTACTCAAGTTAGTGAGGTTATGTTTGAGAGCCTTAAGCTTGACCAGGATGGTTTTAATCCTATTTTCATGATGGCAGACTCAGGTGCAAGAGGATCAAAGGAGCAGATAAGACAACTTGCTGGGATGAGAGGATTAATGGCTAAACCGCAGAAAAGGATTACCGGTCAGATCGGTGAGATTATAGAATCTCCTATCACCGCTAACTTCAGGGAAGGGCTGAGTGTGATGGAGTACTTCATCTCCACTCATGGAGCGAGAAAAGGGTTAGCTGATACTGCTTTAAAGACTGCGGATGCCGGCTATTTGACCAGAAGGCTGGTGGATGTTGCTCAGGATGTGATCACAACTGAGAAGGATTGTGACACTATCTTAGGGTTGGATATCGGAGCCTTAAAGGAAGCTGAGGAGGTAATCGAATCCCTTAAAGATAGAATCCTGGGAAGAGTTGCCTTGGAGGATGTGATCGATCCAATCACCAATGAAGTTTTGGTTAGAGCTGGTGAGGAAATAGGTGAAGAGACTGCTACTAAAATTGAAGAAAGCGCTATTGAAACAGTCAAGATCAGGTCGGTTTTGACCTGTGAATCTAAAAGAGGAGTGTGCGCAAAATGCTATGGTAGAAACTTAGCTACTAGCGAGATGGTGGATTTGGGAGAGGCTGTGGGTGTGGTCGCGGCTCAAAGCATTGGTGAACCTGGCACCCAGCTTACTTTACGTACCTTCCATATAGGAGGGACTGCAGCCAGAATAGCAGAGCAGTCCAGGGTTACAGCCAAAACTGAAGGAAAAGTCATCTTCAAAAATGTTCGGACTGTTCAGAGATCAGATGGTGACAATGTGGTTTTGGGAAGAGATGGTGAGATCCACCTTCTGGATGATCAGAACAGGATGAGGGTGAAGTATAATGTTCCTTATGCGGCTATTTTTAAAGTTAAGAATAAAACTCAGGTGGCTAAAAATGATGTTATATTCGAATGGGATCCCTACACTAACACTATCTTGACTGAAAAAAGTGGCACAGTTCAGTTCGTTGACCTAATCGAAGATGTGAGTTTTCGTGAGGAATTGGATGAGACTACCGGATTAAGGCAGAGGATTATCATGGAACTAAAAGATAAGACCCTCAGACCTCGAATTTTTATTCTTGATAATAAAAGCAAAAAACTTATAAGTTACTCAATACCGACCAGAGCCTATCTTTTGGTGCATGATGGGGACAAGGTGCAGGCGGGTGACTCTTTAATTAAGCTTCCACGGGAGATCAGCAGGACCAGGGATATAACCGGCGGTTTACCCAGGGTGGCTGAGCTTTTTGAAGCGAGAAGACCTAAGGATCCTGCAGTTGTTTCAGAGATCGATGGGATTGTGGAGTTCGGCAAAATCATCCGCGGTGCCACTCAGATATTTGTTCGTGGTGAAACCGGTGATCTCAAGGAATATCTCATTCCTCATGGAAAACACTTAAGGGTTCATTCTGGTGATAGCGTGAAAGCAGGTGAAAGATTGTGCGAGGGACCTATCGATCCCCACGATATTTTGAGGATAAAGGGAGCTTATGCGGTTCAGGAATATTTGGTTAATGAGATTCAGGAGGTTTATCGTCTTCAGGGTGTGAAGATAAATGATAAGCACATTGAGGTTATTGTGAGACAGATGCTTCAGAAAGTCAAAGTGATGGATATTGGAGATACCAACTTTTTAGAAGGCGAACAAGTGGATAAACAACGTTTTAGAGAGGAGAACGAAAGGGTGATCGCTGAGGGTGGGGAGCCAGCTACATTCCAGCCTTTGCTTTTAGGAATCACTAGGGCTTCTTTGACTACTGATAGCTTTATCTCTGCTGCATCTTTCCAAGAGACCACCAAGGTTTTAACTGAGGCGGCGATCAATGGAAAGACCGATTATCTTTTAGGTCTTAAGGAGAATGTGATCATCGGACATTTGATCCCTGCTGGCACCGGGTTGGAAAGATACAGAAACATTGAACTCAAAGAAGAGAAGGAGGAAAAACCCTTAGAAGAAGTAGCGCTCAAGGAGTAAAAATCATAGTCTTTGATTGTTAATTGTGTAAACTTTTAGATCTTTAAAAAAGAATGCACAAATAAATTTGTGCTAAAAAGCTAATTTAAAGGATAAAGATGGAAGTTTTTTATAGTTTAATATCTTATAGAAAATATTATTTCAAAGATTTTATTTGCAAAGATAAAGGAGGTTTTGTAGAAAAAGCTTGACAGATTTAAATTTTAAATTATAATCAGGATTTTGTAAATTTTTATGGAGGTATTTTGCCGACTATAAACCAATTGATAAGAAAAGGCAGAGAGCAATTAAAAAGAACATCGAGCACCCCAGCCCTTGGTGGCTCACCTCAGAAAAGAGGAGTTTGCACCAGAGTCTACACCTCTACTCCCAAAAAGCCTAATTCCGCTTTGAGAAAAGTAGCCAGGGTGAGGTTGACCAGTGGAATTGAGGTGACCTCCTATATACCCGGAGAGGGACATAATCTGCAGGAGCACTCAATTGTTCTGATCAGAGGTGGTAGGGTTAAGGATCTGCCCGGAGTGAGGTATCATATTATCAGAGGGACTTTGGATGCGGCTGGAGTTGCTGATAGAAAACAGGGGAGGTCTAAATATGGGGTTAAAAAGCCCAAGAAATAGCTTTTTAACCTTGGTTTAAAATAATGAGTCTTTCTAAATAGAATGCTAACAAAAAACCAAACAAATGCAAAAGTGAGGTAAAAGGCTTTGCCCAGGAGAAAAAAGGTAATAAAAAGAGAATCGCCACCAGATACAAAGTTCAACAGCGTTTTGGCTGCCTTTTTTATTAACAATTTGATGAAAAAGGGTAAAAAAAGTTTAGCTGAGAAGATATTTTATCAAGCCATTGAGATGGTGGAGAGGAAGACCGGACAACCAGGTATGGATCTATTTGAAAAAGCGGTTAATAACGTTAAGCCTATGCTGGAGGTTAAATCCAGAAGAGTGGGTGGAGCAACCTATCAGGTGCCTGTGGAGGTTAGACCTGGACGCCGAACCTCTTTGGCAATCAGATGGCTGATCTTATATGCTAAAGAAAGAACGGGCAAAAGCATGGCTGAGAAGCTCGCTTCTGAGCTTATTTCAGCATCCAAAAATGAAGGAGGAGCTATAAAGAAAAGGGATGATACCCACAGGATGGCAGAAGCGAACAAAGCCTTTGCTCATTTCAGGTGGTAAAAAAGGAGGGGAGATTAAAAGATTTATGTTTGAAAAAGGATTGAAATTTTTTAAATTGTCTCCACTTAAAGTGGACAAAAATTGTTATCGTGGGAGTGGATTTTTTTATGCCGAGAGATTTCCCTTTACAGAAAATCCGTAATATAGGTTTGATGGCTCATATTGATGCAGGGAAGACAACCTCTACCGAGAGAATCCTTTTCTATACCGGGAAAACCCATAGGATGGGTGAGGTAGATGATGGGGCTGCGGTTATGGACTGGATGGATCAGGAGAAGGAGAGAGGTATAACCATAACCTCGGCTGCCACCACTTGTTTCTGGAACGGACACCGGATAAATATCATCGATACTCCTGGACATGTCGATTTCACTGCTGAGGTGGAAAGATCATTAAGGGTATTGGATGGTGCCATTATGATTTTCTGCGCAGTTGGTGGGGTTGAGCCACAATCTGAGACTGTGTGGAGACAGGCAGATAGATATAGGGTGCCGCGTATTGCCTTTGTTAATAAGATGGACCGGGTAGGAGCTGACTTTGAGAATGTGGTGAAGATGATAAGGGAACGTTTGGACGCTGTGGTAGTTCCGATTCAACTCCCTGTTGGTTCAGGTGAGATGTTCACAGGTATTATAGATCTTCTAAGTATGACCTTCAGGGTCTATAATGAGGAGACTCTTGGCGCAACTTACGATGAGCACCCGGTACCGAAAGATCTGGTTAAAATATGTAAGATTAAAAGGGAAAAGCTTTTAGAGTCTCTTTCTGATTATGATGATCTTTTAGCAGACAAGTTCCTCAACGAGAAGCCGATCCATACGGAAGAGATAAAAAAGGTGTTGCGGAGGGCAACCATAGAGACGAAGGTGGTCCCGGTTTTGTGTGGTGCGGCTATCAGGAACAAAGGTGTGCAGAAACTTCTGGATGCAGTGGTGGATTTCTTACCTTCGCCTAAAGATCTACCAGAGGTGAAAGGGTTTAATCCATATACTGGTAAGGAGGAGAAAAGAGCCGTTTCTGATTCAGAAGGTCTAACCGCATTGGTGTTCAAAATAGTAAGCGATTCCTATGTGGGAAGATTAAGCTATATCAGAGTCTATTCAGGGATGCTCAGAACTGGAACAGTTGTTTTGAATGCAAATTCCAAAAAAAAGGAAAGGATCGGAAGAATTCTGCAGATACATGCTAATAAAAGGGATGAAATCTCAGAGGTCTATGCCGGTGATATCGCGGCTTGTGTTGGGTTAAAATGGACTTTTACCGGGGATACACTGTCCGATTTAAAAAAGCCGGTAGTTTTAGAGATGATGAGATTTCCTGAGCCAGTTATATTTATTGCTATTGAACCCAAAAGCAAAGCTGACCAGGATAAATTGTTTGATGCTTTGAAAAAAATAGCATATGAGGACCCCACCTTTAAGATTAAAGTGGATGAGGAGACTGGTCAAACTATAATATCTGGCATGGGGGAGCTTCATCTTGAGGTATTAGTGGAGAGGATGATGCGGGAGTTTGGAGTTTCTGCTAATGTGGGCAAACCGCACGTTGCTTATAAAGAGACCATAACTGTTCCTGTTGAGTCCGAGGGAAAATTCATTCGGCAGAGTGGAGGGAAAGGACAATATGGTTTGGTGCGACTAAAAGTTGAGCCTTTACCCAAGGGACAAAGATTTTTATTCGAGAATAAAATAGAGGGTAGAATTATTCCCAAAGAGTTTTTTCCAGCGATCCAACGGGGGGTAAAAGAGGCTATGGAAAACGGCGCTCTGGCCGGTTATCCGGTAATCGATATCAAAGTTACTCTTTACGATGGGTCATATCATGAGGAAGATTCAACTGAACTTGCTTTTAGAATTGCTGCCTCGATGGCATTGCAGGATGGGCTGAGAAGGGGAGAACCTAAGCTTTTGGAGCCTTTGATGAAGGCGGAGGTGGTTGTTCCAGAGGAATATATGGGTGATGTAATAGGAGATCTGAATGCGAGGAGAGGAAAAATTTTGGGTGTTAATCCAAGGCCGAACGCTAAGGCAATAGATGCTTTAGTTCCCCTCTCTGAAATGTTTGGTTATGCTACTGATTTGAGAAGTCTCTCTCAGGGAAGGGCTATATATACAATGGAATTTTCCCATTACGAGAAGGTTCCGGAGACTATTTCTGAAAAAATTATTGCAAGGATTAGAGGATACTAAAGGTAAGGGGGCTAAATGAGTTCATTAACTCACGATGAAATAGCGAAGAAAATTAGAGATAAGTTAGATAAAAAATTGAAAAATTACGAAACTAAAGTCAAAAAGAATTTATTGTATAACATTCCTATCGACAGTAAAGGAGAAATTGAGTTAGACCTCAAAGAGGATGGAGAGGCAAAAAGAGGCCATAATGCATTTCAACAAGATATACTTGTATACGAAGAGAAAGAAGCCCGTTCTGATATGTGCGAAGTGAAAGTGATTCCAAGAGTGGCAATGGAATTGAGTATGAATAAAGTTTCGACTCATACTGCGATACAATATTCTAAAAAGGCAAGTATGTTGAAATCTATTTATCCATATCTCCGATACATATTAGTTATTTTTGGTAAAAGCGAAATAGATAAAAGGGTATTAAAACACGGAGAAGATTTTGATGCTATTGTGACTTTAAAAAATGATAGAAATGGTTGGCAAACACTGGCTGAAATAGTGAGGAGGCAGATAAGAATTTCTGAGGAGATTAGGAAAGCTTTATTTGGGAGAGATAGACATATAGCGATTTTTGAGAAAAAACTAAGCGTTAAAAAGATGGAGGAATAAAATTATGGCCAAGGCTAAATTTATCAGGACTAAGCCGCATATAAACGTAGGGACTATCGGTCATGTGGATCATGGGAAGACCACCTTGACTGCGGCGATAACGATGATTTTATCGAGGAGGGGATTAGCTCAGGCGAAGACGTTTGAGGAGATAGACAATGCTCCGGAGGAGAAGGCTCGTGGATTGA
>JAUWYR010000025.1 GCA_030615745.1 Candidatus Zixiibacteriota bacterium
TCTTGGTCTTTTCGGTAAGTCTTTTAAGTATTTTGTTAAATATCAAAACAACTAATTTAGATAGTAATAAAAAGATTAAAAAAATCAGGAGTGCCTGAACCCAGCTTTTTCCCAAGATAAAGCCCAAGCTTGAACTCTTTAGACCCTCAAAGATGTTTTGGAAAAAATTCATCATCACCATCCTTTTAAAATTTCGACCTCTTTAAGATTATTATTTTTACGCGATAAAAATTAAAAGAAAAAAAAAGACGATGTCAAGAGGATAAAGTGATGAAAAAAGATTTAGGACGATTTTTTTCCGAAAGAGTAGCTCGATTTTCCAAAATCGAGTTTTATTTGTTTGGAGTGTAAAGCCTTGGCTTTACTTTTAAGGATTTTATTGTCGAGATTGGAATCTCGACCTACAAGCCATAGGCATCGCATAAGATCTCGATCGGATGCTTTACTTTCATCGGGATATTTTCTTGTAAAAATGTCTCCTCAAATCTCATCATACATCCGGGGCAACCTGAGACTAAAGTGTCAACATCAATTTTTTTGATGTTTTTCAGCTTGTGCTCCATTATTTTCTTTGATGTTGGGTAATATTTCAAATTGAAAGAACCTCCTCCTCCACAGCAACGGTCTGCTTCTTCCATCTCGAAAAATTTAACATTTGGAAGGAGTTTGAGCAATTTTCTTGGCTGGTCTTTTATTCCCTGTCCGCGATTCAGATGACAGGGGTCATGATAAGTCAGTTTGTACGTAGCATCTTGAGGATGCGGAGCATCTTGAGGATAATAATGACTATCTTTAAAATCCTTTTTTAAATCGATGTGGTCTACTAAAAACTCAGATATATCGTATACTGGCACCTTGAATTTTCCAGCTTTCAAAAGCTCAGGATATTCTTTTTTCAGAGTCAATCCACCTGAGGCACAGGCGACCACAATGCAATCGATGTCTAATTTATCAAACACTTCTAAATTCTTTTGTGCATGTTTTATCCCGCTTTCAAAATCCCCGGAATTATAAATAGAGGTTCCACAGCATATCTGGTCATGTGGTATGACCACCTCTATATCGTTGTGAGTAAGAACCTTTATTAAAGCGTCTGCAATATTAGGATAGACCATATTTGTGCCACATCCTACGAAATATCCCACTCTCATTTTTGGATTTTTAACCTTAACCACCTCTGGATAGGTGTCCATCACAGTTTTTTTCGCTATCTTCGGATAGATTCTCTCTTTCCATCCATCTGGAAAGGGCAAAAACAAAGTTAGAGGGTTTTTTTCCGGCAATATCTTATTAGCCAGAGTTCCCATAAAAGTAGCCCATTTAGCAACTGGTGGCAGAAGCCTCCCTCTTTTCAAAAGGAACCTGAAGATGAATCTCTCAATGTAGGTTATTTTACCTCTATCAACAAGCTCTGCCCTTGCTAAAAGGATCAAATCGTCTCCTCTCACTCCAGAAGGGCAAGCGTCAACACAAGCTTTACAGTTCAAACAAAAAGAGAGCCTTTTGCGGAAGACCTCGGACAGGTCTATATTTCCTTTATAAGCTTGCTCGATCAAAGCGACTCTTCCCCTGGGTGCTGCTTGTTCATATTTAGTCTCAGCATAAATAGGGCACACAGAGAGACATTTTCCACACTTTAAGCATTTGGAAAGATCTTCATATTTCTGTTGGATGCGAGGCATTTTTGAAGTGACTTTGTTCATTTTTTCTCACCTTTACCTTGAAATTTCAAGCCAATATATTAACCGAATGAATTTGTGTCAAGCCTAAAAAATAACCCTTTTCATTTTAACATAATTTATACGAAAGATAGTAGGTCGAAATTCCAATTTCGACAAAACAAATGTCGATTTTGGAAAATTGACCTACAAAACTTGTCTCGAGCGTGAGCGAGGGAACTCGACGAAGCCCCGCCAATGGCGGGACCACGCCCTTCGGGCTCGCAATGACAAAAAAACATACTTTTTCAGCTCTCGTTAAATTCACTTGACACCAGAAATTATAAAAATATATTTAGCTTCAATGTTATGTTCGAAAAAAGACTAATTGACCAGATTGCAAAAATAGTCGGGGATAAAAACATAAGCTTGAGTTTGGACAGGCTCTATGCTTATCCAGAGGACTCTGGCGTTATCCTTAAAGTCATAGGTCTGGCAAAAGAGAGTAAGTTCAAAATAATACCTGTCGGGTCTGAATCGAAAATAGATTATAACAGAGCTTTAAGGGATAACACCTTAATTTTAAGCCTTACTAAAATAGACCAAATCAAAAAAGTTGTTCCTGAAGACCTTTATGTGATCTCAGAACCTGGAGTTCTGCTTAAAGATTTAAATAAAAATTTAGAACCTTTTGGTCTTTTTTATCCTTTTTCAGATATCCAGCAAAAAGGCACAATAGGAGGAAGTATTGGCGCAGGATTAAAAGGAATGTGTGATCAAAGGATTGTCCATACTAAGGATTTCACATTAGCATTAGAAGTTATGCTCTCAACCGGTGAGAAACTCAAGACCGGGGCGAGGGTGTTCAAAACCGTGACCGGATATGACCTGCCGAGACTATTTGTCAACTCCTGGGGAAGCTTGGGAATAATAACTGAGGTATCTTTAAGGCTTCATCCTCTTGGGAGGAAAAAGGATTTTGAAAATATAAGCTTTGCTTCAATGGTAAAGAAAAAAGTTGATAGGGGAGAAGATAATCCTAAGTTTCATCTGAACCAAAAGATTAAACAGGCTTTGGATCCCCTCAGCATTTTCCCTGACTTCAATTTCTAATCCACACTCATTATATCTTTTATCATTTCATCAATTTCAGATTTGCTAAAGGGTTTTTTCAAGAATTTTTTAGCCCCAGCATTTAGTGCCAGCTCCACCTCCAGGGTTCCGATGTGTCCGGTGATTACCACCACCTTGGCATTCTTATCTATCTCAAGTAGCTTTTGAGTCAAATCTATACCATCCATTCCGGGCATGGAGATGTCAGCTAAGACCAGATCGGATTTTTCTTTTTGATAAATCTTTAATGCTTTTGGGGCATCATAGGTAACAGAAACCTTATGTCCATCGATCTCTATTAAACTTCCTAAAATATCAGCAACTGCTTTTTCATCATCGACAACCAGTATTTTCAGTTTCTTTTTCATAGCCCCCCCGTTTAACGTAAAAGAATTTATTTAAAAACGAGCTCAGAGATAGTTTGATAAAGCGTTTGATTTTTAAATGGTTTTATTAAAACTTCGTTTGCCCCAGCCTCTTTGGCTTTTTTCTGCAGTTCTCTGGCGATGTGACCGGTTAATACTATGATCTTCGATTTCTCATCTTCCTTTTTCATCTTTTTTATCAATTCTATTCCATCCATATCCGGTATAGTTATGTCGGACAATACTATGTCGAACTTATTTTTTTTGAAAAGTCCTAATCCTTCTTTGGCTCTCAAAGAAGTAGTTACTTTATGACCTTTGGATTCCAAAAATTTCTTTAAGGTGATGCAGATTGGTCTTTCATCGTCAACCAAAAGGATATTTAATTTTCTTTTAATCTCTTTTGTGGATTTTATCTCTGTTTCGAGAAGAGACTTGCGAGGTAAGTTTTTGGAGACAGGGATTAAAATAGTGAATTTGGTTCCAACTCCTTCTCTTGATTCTACCTCGATTTTGCCTTTATAGCTATCTATTATTCCGTGGGTGAGAAAAAGTCCCAGCCCGGTTCCGGGAATATCACTTCCCCCTAAAGGTCCTTTGGTGGTAACAAAGGGGTCAAAGATTTTTCCTTTTATATTTTCTGGAATACCGCATCCAGTATCCTTGAAAACGATCCGGATGTCGTCCTTATAAGGTTCAACCTTAACAGTCAAAGTCCCTCCTTTAGGTCTCATAGCATCTCTTGCATTAGTAAGCATATTTAAAAAGACCTCGGAGAACTGACCTTGGTCACAGAAGATTTTGGGGATGGGTTTGAATTTTTCAACTATTTTAATATTTGCTTTTTCTAATTCCCTATGGACTAAAGATAAAACACTTTTTAAAGGTTCGGTAATATCATTTAATTCTTTTTTCACATCTTTCTGTTGGGTAAAAGGTAAAAGGTTGCTGGTGATACTTGAGGCTCTATAAGAGCACTCTACGATTGACTCAAAGCATTTCTTTTTTTGTTTAGAATCCCTGATGAACAACCCCAACTCTGCATTAGCCAAAATCCCGGCTAAGATATTATTGAATTCATGAGCGATTCCATAAGCTAAAGTTCCTACTGCGACTAATTTCTCGGATTGGATCAACTGTTGCTGGAGTTTTCTTCTTTCGGTGACATTTCTAAAAATTCCCCTTGTCGCAACAAATTTACCGTCCTTTATCTTGGGGTTAACCGAACCGCTAACAAAAATCTCTTTTCCTTCCTTTGTTATAAAAACTGTGTCAACATTGTCTAATGTCTCACTACTCACAACCTTTTTAAATAAGTCCATACAATGAGGAACTTGATCTATTCTTAGAATATCAGTCAAATTGAGCTTCTTAATCTCTTCATCAGAATACCCCATAACCTGTTTCCATTTTCTATTCACATAAACAAATTTACCATTTGCGTCAACACTTTGTATTAAATCATTGGCATTTTCAAATAAATCTCTGTATCTTTCTTCCGACTCCCGCAGTTCCTCCTCCGCCCGCTTCCGCTCGGTGATGTCGGTATGGACTACAACCCAAACTCTGCCGTGCTCAGGATGATCGAACATAGAAACACTCGCATAGCACCAGAAAGGCGTACCATCTTTTTTTATGTTATTGATTTCCCCTCGCCAAAAACCATGTTTATTTATGAACTCCATGATTTCCTTTGCCGTCTCTTCAGGACTCTTCTCAGTGGGGGCATTCACGATAGAGACGTGCTTCCCAATCATTCCACCAGGACCATAGCCAAATATCTCCTCAAATTTCGGATTAGTGTAGACGATCACACCATCGCTGGCTCGGATAAGATAAACGCCCTCGGACATATTCGCTGCAATTTCGCTTTGAAAACGCAGCGCCTCCTCCGCCCGCTTGCGCTCGGTGATGTCACGGACTACCCCCCACATTCCCTCCGGTTTTCCATCTTCATCTCTGATCAACCACACCCTGGCAGATACTGGAAATACCGTTCCATCTTTTCTTATGTACTCCTTTTTATATTCGTCAGAATAGCCCCTCTTCAAAATCTGTTCCTTTACGATCTTGGCTTCCATTTGATGCCACCGTTTTGGGGTCAGTTGTTGATAGGTTAGATTCTTCAGTTCGTCCTTGGAATAACCAAGCATCTCTGCAAACGCCTGATTGCACTCAAATATGCCTCCATCCATAGGTCCACCCGCTATTCCGTCTCTGATAGTCTCGTACAAAGTGCGATATTTTTTCTCAGACTCCCGCAGCTCCTCCTCCGCCTTCTTGCGCTCGGTGATGTCCGTCACGAAGGCGAGTGCCCCTATATAATTCCCGTCATCATCGGTAATCGGCGATGTCTCCAGGCTCGTATAGACTCGTGTTCCATCTTTTCGAACAAACTCAAAATCGTGCTGTTCTTTGATGCCTTGTTTGCGGCGTTCCAAATTTCGTTTGCAAATCTTTATACCTTGTTCATCCATAAATGAAAATAAATGTTTTCCCTGCATTTCATCTACGGTGTATCTCAGTATCTCTGCCATGCGAGGATTGACGAAGGTAGTGTAGGTATCTTTATCGATAGCCCAAATGCCTTCCTGCGCATTTTCAATTAGTTGGCGATATTTCTTTTCGCTCTCCCGCAGCGCCATCTCCACCTTCTTTTGCTTTGATTCAGCTCGGCGGATTAGGCTAATCGCAATCAAGCCAATGAAAAAAGCGGCAATTAAATCGATAATAAATTCTGCCAAATTTATGGGAGTACGGGGTGCTCCCAAAAGAAGATGGGGGAGGTCTAATATTTCGTGTAATACACTTATGATAATAAAGATGATAAGTGCACCAATTACTATCAGCCCTAATCTTCCCCCTATGAGCTGTTTCCAATTTTTATATCTCATAATTCAAACTTCCTTTTTATATTTTAAGATTGCTCCCATTACTTTTGTCCTGTTTGTTCTTATTTTTTTGTTTTTTAAAATAGCTCATCAGATTTGTTCTGTCAATCAAAAAAATCTCTAATTATGGTTTATGTTAGGGTGGAGGTTATACCTCTACCCTCATTACGGATAGGGATACAACCCCTATCCGAACTATGTTGACAATTTTTTTTGATACAAAAATGTTGGATTTAGAAATCTGACTAACCCCTCTTTTTTTTGAAATTGATCCTTTATTCCAACCTATTTTTGTATATCGGAATTAAGGGATAAAGGATTAGTGGGTAAATTTCATCTTATGGGGCTGTTGCTCAACCCCATAGTGTCATTCTGAGTGAAGCGAAGAATCTCATTTTTCCTACGACATAAAAGACCCTTCACTTCGTTTCTTGGCCGGACAGGCAGGGTGACATTTGTAGACTTGGCAACAAACCCTTATTTTGTATAAAAATTCCCTTTACAAAAAATAATTGATAAGATATAATAAGATAAAAGAGTCTGCGGATAGGGGTGCAACCCCTATCCGAACTTTGAGCATCGGGATAAACAATATCCCGACTCAACGGGAAATTTTTTTGATACGTCAATGTCTGATTTGAAAATCCGACCTATACAGGATCCCCCCTTTAGGATGATTATATTAGAATGTTCATTTTATTTATTTATCGGAATTAAAGAGTAAAGAATTAGTTGACAAGATTTTATTCCCAGCACCGATTGGTAATGTAAATATTTGTGTGTTTGGTCTCTGAAAAAGTCGATTATATTTAGCACTTTGTTCTTTTAGAGAATTTTTTCAAATCAATTATCTATGCCATTCCCTTTTTTCTTTCTCTTTCTGACATCTTCTTTTGAATCTTTTCATTTATCCTAAAGTTGACAACTCTTTTTGTCAAGCAGTCCTGTGGACAGGCTTGAGCTACAAGATTTAGCACACTTTTTTGAATCTCATTATAGATGGCTTATTTATCACACTGGTTTTCGAGCTTCGATCTTAAACCCTCGCAGATGCATTGTTATTCCATATTTAATAGCAATATCAGGCAATCCGCTTTCGCCGGGTTCTAATGCGTGTCCGCCAGTTTCTGCAAAGTATACTATTTCAAAGCCCACGTTTATGAGACGTTTTTCATATCCTTTCCCTGTATCGGGATCGTACCTGCGCCACTGATTTTGAATTTCGTCTGGAAGTTGTTTGAAGCTTTCAGGATGAGGCTCGGCATCCAGCATAAACAGTCTTCCACAGGGCTTGAGAATCCATAAATATATCAGATGTCATTTATTTAGCAAACTATCTCCTGAAAGGCGATCCCCCACCACCAAGCTCAATTTGTGGAGCCAATGCCAATAGGGATGATGTTATCGATCTATCAGATGTGATATACATAGCGAACTATTTGTTGAAAAGTGGTCCTGAGCCACATGATTGCGGAAACTACCAGCCGTAGACGGTAAACGGAAAACTGAAAACAGTAAACAGTAAAAAATCCTTTAATGGTTGCGTCAGGAGTTTCCGTTTGAAGCTAAAGGTTCTGTCAGGAGGTAACTACCGACAGCACTGGAAAAAATCACATTTCCTTTGCTGGCTGTTGGTCTTCTTGACCAACAGCTTGATGGTTTATGAAATCTTTCTGTTGGTGGAGAACACCAACAGATAACGAAAAAAAATTACATTTTTCTTATTCAATTTCGCAGAGAGATAAACCCTCCCTGGCCGGGCAGGCTGACGCTTTAAAAAGGTTGCCCTTTTTACTAAAATTCTTGAATACAGTTTTTGGTCAATCCCTTGATTATTTATGCTGTTTTAGTATATTAGTTTTCACTTGACCGAAATCTAATTATATACTATATTTGTTATGGGAAAAGGACTTTTCTGTAGAAAGTTACAAATTAATATCTTTTTACAAGAGTCTAAAAAATAATGTGCAATGTTTATTCACCTTAACTTGGAGGTGCTAATGATTAGCAAGTCTAAAGTTTTTTCAGTAACTTTTCTGATTTTCCTGTTCTTTTTCTTTTCTGGTTTTTCTTTTGCCCAAAAAGATGTGGTTGAGAAGACCATATGGATTCCGGACAGCTTAAGCCAGGTTCCCTGGCCCAACGCATTAGCCTACAACAGCCAGAACAATAAGTTGTATGTTGGCGGAGGCTGGAAGATATTGGTTGTTGACGGAACAAGCGGGGAGAAGCTTGCGTTAATTGAGATGAATGGAAGTATCGGAGGGCTTCTATACAATCCAAATAATAATAAACTGTATTGCTCCGTTGGTGCTGGAATCGATGAGGTGGTTATTATCGATGGTGAGACAGATATCCAGACAAGCTCAATCCCTGTAACTGTGGGTCCCGGCGGATTACTTTATAATCCTATTAGCGAAAAAATCTACTGCACAGGGGTATACGAAAGCGTGAGCATTATAGATGCACAAGCTGAAACTCTTTTAACCACGATTCCACTGGGCATTTATGTAGAAAGCAGAGGCTTCAACTCAACTGATAACAAAGTCTATTTTGGGGGTACACTGGATTGCGTTCTTGTCATTATAGATGGTGAAAATGATGTGGTTATAAAAAGGATTAGTAAGTGCATCTCGGATATAGCTTATAATCCTGAAGCTAATAAGCTCTACTGCACAAATCCACCCCATAACCTCCTTATTGTAATCGATGGTGCAACAAATTCTATTATAAATTCTATTGAGGTTGGTGAATGGCCCCTAAGCGTGGTTTATAATCCTTCGGAGAACAAAATCTACTGTGCAAACCATCATGAGGGAACGATAAGCGTTATTGATGCTTTTTCCGAGACAGTGATGAACATAATCTCGGTTGGATACGATCCCACCTCTTTGATCTACAACCCGTTAGACAATAAGGTCTACAGTGCCCACTACGGAAACGGAGTAGTCGGCATAATCGATTGCCAGTCTGATACATTGATCAGGATGATCGCAACAGGGTACGGTTCCTGGATTTTGACATATAGTTTGAATACTGATAAGATATATTGTGTTAGTTACGGAAATGCCACTTTATCAATCATTGATGGTGAAACTGACCTGAAAACCAAGGCTCTAATTACCGGTAGTTCTCCAAGGGATCTCTTTTACATTCCCTCATTGAATAAAATCTACGCTTCAGATGGTGCCAGTGATAAGGTATATGTGATCGAAGGAGGAACAAATTCTATTATGAATACGGTTAAGGTGGGTATTTGGCCAACAGAAGTTGCCTATAATTCGATTAACAATAAGGTTTATTCTCTTACTAAGGATAATGTGAGCGTGATTGATGTGGAAACAGACTCACTTTTGACCACAGTTGAGTTGGATGCAAGCCCCTCTTATGTAGTGTATAATCCTTTGAGTAACAAAATTTATGCTTCCAGCTCGAAGGGAAAAAAGTTGTATGTCATTAACGCGGAAGTAGATTCGCTGTTGAGAACAATCGATGTGGGAAGTAGTGCCAAAGATTTAGCCTACAATTCAGCTAATAATAAAATCTATCTATCTTCTGGATACGATTGCCTTAAAATCTATGATGGTGAAACAGATGAATTAAGAGATAGTATTTATCTTGGCTATTTCATTTCCGAGATATTATATAACTCCCTTGAAAACAAAATCTATTGTTGCGCTGGGGGGCTGAAGGTCTTAGACGGAGAGACAGATTCCGTTCTAACAGAGATTGGAATTTATGACCCAGTAGCTTTGACCCATAACTTTTTCCAGAACAAAATCTATGCGGGTAGTAGGGATTCTCTTTTCGTCATAGACTGTGTGTTTGATACTCTTTTGAAAAGTATAGAGGCGGAAGGTCCTCCGATCTTGACTTATAACCCTACCAATAATAGGGTTTACTATGCCAACATATTGTATGACTATATAAGTGTGATTGATGGTTGGAGAGATGAGTTTATAACTACGGTTGAAGTTGGTGAGTATCCCAAAGCATTAGTATACAATTCTGAAAACGACAAGATCTATGTGGCCAACAGCAATTCGAATATCTCTGTTATAAAGTGCTCCCGTCTTTCAGGCGATTTGAATTTGGATGGTGATATTAACATATTAGATCCTGTATTTCTTGCTTATTATCTTTTAAAATCTGGAGAGGCTCCTCTAACCTTTAAGACTGCGGACCCAAACTGCGATGATAAAATCAATCTGGCAGATGTTATTTACTTAGCGAACTATGTATTGAGAGATGGTCCACCACCCTGTTAAATCTTTCCATAGAATCAAGTTAAGAAATATCAAGGATTTTTTTAAGCTGGGTTTTAAAAGCCCAGCTTTTCATTTTTTTATTGACTCGAATCAACTTATTTAATAAGTTTAACTGACTTTCAAAAAGATTTTTTATGAGAATCCCGCGAATAGACAAAAGATACCGGCACCTCAAAAGGTACAGAGAGATCGCAAGGGTTTTGATAAAATATGGTTTCGGGCATATTTTATCGAGGATGAGAGTTTTTGCTCTTTTGAGAATAGGGAAAAAGATAAAAGAAAAACCTGAATTTGAGGAGTTAACTTATGCCAAAAGGATTAGATTGGCGATGGAGGAGCTGGGTCCAACTTTTGTGAAGCTTGGTCAGGTCCTTTCAACTCGTCCCTTTTTAATACCTCTGGAGCTGGTTATAGAGCTAACCAAGCTTCAGGATGAGGTAGCGCCCTTTGATTTTCATCAAGTAAAATATATAGTTGAGCACCAACTGAAAGCTACACTTGACCGACTTTTTCCCGAGTTCAGCCATATCCCTATAGCATCAGCATCTTTGTCTCAGGTGCATAAAGCCAAGACTATGAAGGGGGAGGGGGTAGTGGTTAAAGTTCAGCGTCCAGGAATAAAAAGGATTATCGATACTGATATGGAGATTTTAAAGGATTTGGTTAGCCTTTTAGTAAGATATGTTCCGGAAAGCAGGCAGTATGACCCAAAAGGAATGGTAGAGGAATTAGTCAAGACCTTTAGAAAGGAGATCGATTTCAAAAATGAGGGGAGAAACATTGAAATTTTCTCTTCTAATTTCAAGGATGACCCAACCATCTTTGTCCCAAAAGTATTCTGGGACCTGACCACCTCCAAAGTTCTGACTATGGAATGTATCCATGGAGTTAAGGTCTCAAATTTAGCTGAGATAGAAAGAAGGGGTCTGGATAGGAAGATAATTGCTAAAAATGCCGGACGTGCGGTTTTCAAGCAGATATTTTTAGATGGATTTTTCCATGCTGATCCTCATCCAGGAAATCTTTTTGTTTTGGAAAACAACGTGATCGCTCCCCTAGATTATGGGATGATGGGAAGGTTATCTGAGAGCTTGATGGATGAGATTTCGGACCTTTTAGTAAATGTTGTTACCTGGAATCCCAAAGGGATAGTTAAGGTTTATCAAAAAGCTGGTGTTTTAACTGATAGGACTGATTTAAAGATATTGGAGTCCGACCTCACTGAATTTTTATATCGCTATCATAAAATCCCTTTATCGAGGATCGATATGAAATCGATTATAAATGATGCTTTTGACATTATCCATAGACACGATATTCAGATTCAGTCTGAGCTTATGCTTTTTGGAAAAGCTATGGTTACCTATGAAGAGGTGGGAAAGATGCTCGACCCTGATTATGATCTGGTAACTGAGGCAATTCCTTTTGTAAAAAAGCTTTCAAAAAGAAAATACCAACCAAAAATTATTTTAAGGGATATAGTTACTGCACTTCAGGACTTGCGGGATTTTTTAGTCCCTCTTCCATTTGACCTTCAGAGGATAACTCAGAAACTGACTCGAGGGGAATTTAAGTTTTCGCTCGAACATCTGGGGTTGGGAAAATTTATCCTTCAGATGGAGCGTTCTTCTAACAGGATATCATTTTCTTTGATAATAGCAGCACTAATTGTTGGGTCATCTTTGATTATGAGACTTGATGTGGGACCCTTTCTTTTGGGTTACCCTTTGATAGGAATTTTAGGATACATATTTGCAGGGATATTAGGGGTCTGGCTGGTTATTGCGATTCTGAGGTCGGGAAGGATATAAATTCAAAATTCAAAGTGCAAAATTAAAAATTAAAAATGAAAAAAGGTGAAGTGGAGAAAAGATTAAAAATTTTCGTTAAAAGAATGAGAAAAGATTATGGAGGGAATTTGACCTTTATTATTCATCACGGTTCCTGGGCAACAGGGGAGGCTAAATCTGATTCTGACATTGATATCTTAGCTGGGCTAAAAAAAATAGGAAGAGTTGAATTGGTGAAATTAAAGGAGATTTTAAAAAATAAAGAGTTCAAGGATTTCAATGTCCTTTTTTTCTCAGAGCTTGATATGGAAAACTACATTCCTTATGGAAGGCATCAGTTTCATTATGGGGCAAAACTATTATATGGAAAATGTTCTTTGCCTAAGCCAACAAAAAAACAGGAGATTTTGGAGATTCAAAAGCATGCAGATGAGATCGGTTTCTGGGGAAGATATCTTTATACTCATAAGCATCCGAGGGAAAGGGTGGTGAGAAGCATCTATTGGAGATTGAAAGAGGTTATAATCTGCTTGAAAGTATGGGTGAGTTTGAAAAAGAATAAATATCCTCGAACAAGAAAAGAGCTGAAAAAATATCTTGATTCAAAAGACAAAGAACTTGTTGAGATCTCTGAGAACTGGAAAAAATATAAGTCAGGATTTTCGAAAAATCCTGATTCTGTGCTTTTGGAACTGGCTGAGTTTTCTCAGAGAATCTTGGAAAGGGTCAAGATGCAAGTTGCAAGATACAAGTCGCAAGATACAAGAAAGTAAATTAAGAAAATTCAAAAAGGAGGTTTTATGCCAAAGAAAAAAGTGGGTTCTAAAAAGATTCCCGATATTAAAGTTGAAATTAAATCTGTAAAAGGTGAGTGTGCTTTGGGACATAAGGTTGGTGATGTCTTTTACTTTAGAGGTGGAACAACACCACCTGATTTATGCGTTGAAGCTATGCTTACTGTTATCCCTACTGCGAGGACTTTGATGTTTAAAGGAACACATTTCTGGGTCTCGGACCCTGATGCTATTGATGTGTGCTGTCCTGATCCAGTGAACCTGGTGGTCTTCGAAGTTAGGAGGTTAAAGAAAAAGTTGAAATAAAATATCTAATTGCTTTTCGTTTAACAAGTTAGCTGTTAATTGTTAGGTTCTTTTGGTAAACTTTGAAAGGAGATCGTAGATGAGAAAAGTTGTAATGATCTTAGCAGTTTTGGTCGTCGTTGCCAATATTTCTTACTCCTCCTATGAGAAGAAAGTCCTGACAGTTAAGGATCTGCTCAGCTTTAAGAGAATAAGCCAGTTTTCCTTATCTCCTTTTGATTCTAAGATTGCTTTTGTGGTTAAAGAGCCCGATTTTGAAAAGAGTAAATATAATCAGGATATCTGGGTGGTGGATGTATTTAAAAAAAAGACTTTTAAATTTGCTTTCTCTTCTGAAAATGAGACCAACCTTTTGTGGTCTTCTGATGGAGGGTATTTAGCTTTTCTTTCAGATCGGGGTAAAAGAGAAGATAAAGAAGATGATGAAGAAGAGCTAAAAAATCAAATATGGATAATTCCAACAAATGGTGGGGAAGCACAAAAGCTTACATCTGCTGAGATGGGTGTTTTGGATTATAGATGGATGCCTGATGGGAAAAAGATAATCTATTTGACCTTAGAGTCTTTATCATCTGCTCAAAAAAAGAAAAAAAAGATGGATAAAGAAAAGAAATTCGATGTAACCATTGTTGATAAAGAGAAATTTAAAAAGGAGTTCTGGGAAATAGATTTGAAAAATAAAGAATCTAAAAAAATCTTTGCAGGAGATTACGGTATATCTGAATTTGAAGTTTCCCCTTGTGGTGAAAAGATTGTATACTCCACCAATTATTCAGGAGAGGAAAACGATTACACTGAATTTGACCTATGGGTTCTGAATTTAAAAACAAAGAAAGCTTTTCAACTCACTTTTCGGGAGGGAGCAGAGGAGGGTCCTTTGTGGTCACCTGATGGAGAAAGAATCGCTTTTATTGCTCCTTTTGATTCATCCTTATCTTTTTCTCAGCCGGATATATGGATAATTGATTCGAATGACGAAAACCTAAAAAATCTAACTTTGGATTTTGACCGTTGCGTGGATGAGATAGAGTGGAGCAAGGATGGAAAATACATTTATTTTGTTGCGGAGGATAAGACCAATAATTTGCTTTACAGGATTTCTTTAAGGGATAAAAAAATAAAAGAAGTGATCTCAGGTAAAAAATTCTGTTATGATATGAGATTGGGAAAAGAGAAAATAGCGTTTGTTAGCGGTGATTCTGTTTCCACTTTTGAGGTTTTTTGTTCGACTTTAAAAGGTAAACGGATGACTAAACTTACAGATTTGAATCCTCATTTAAAGGATTTTTATATCAACCCTCAAGAGATTATTAAATGGAAAAGCAAAGATGGATTAGAAATTGAGGGGCTTTTGGTCAAGCCATATAATTTTTCTGAAGGTATAAAATATCCAATGATAGTCTTTGTGCATGGAGGTCCATTCGGAAGAGTTGGGAATTATTTTCTGTCTGTAAGTCGTCAATATTATGCTTCTTATGGGTATGTTGTATTTGCTCCTAATTTCAGAGGAAGCTCTGGTTACACAAATGAATTTGGAGTGGCTAACAAAGGGGATTTAGGTGGTGGAGATTTTCAAGATATAATGAGCGGGATTGACTATGTAATAAGCTTGGGCTTTGTTGATCCTGAAAAAATTGGAATCACAGGTGGCTCATATGGCGGCTTTTTGGTGAATTGGGCAATTACCCAGACCGATAGGTTCAAGGCTGCTGTTTCAGAATTTAGGATTTTTGACTTTAAAAGCGATTATGGAAATACTTATATTTCAAGATGGGACAGGGAATATCTTGGGGCCTACTACTGGGAGAATATGGAGCCATATAAGAGATTTTCTCCCTCAACCTATGTTCAGAATGTGAAAACACCTGTTCTGATCTTACACGGAGATGAGGACCCTAATTGTTTTATCAGCAGTTCAAAAGAACTATATCGTGCCCTAAAGGATTTAGGTCAAACAGTTGAATTTGTCAGGTATCCGAGAGAGGAACACGGTTTTTCAGAGCCGAATCACATAGTGGATGAGGAAGAAAGGATCATCTATTGGTTCGATAAATATCTTAAAAAGACTAAAGAGGTATTTTTAGGTGTAAAAAAGCCGAAGATTGGACAGGAAGTTAAATGGGATGAGAAAATTTTAAAAGTGGAAAATATGGATGTTGTCGATTCTTATTTTGGAGTAAAGCCAAAGGGAAAATTTTTAGAGGTGGAGTTTTTTATTTCCGGAAAAAGAGAAAAAGATTTCAGCATAAACTTCGATCAGGACATATTTCTTTTGACAAAAGACTATGAAAAAATCTTAATCTCAGGAATACCACAAGATACAGGTGAAGGGAAAAAAATCCTTTTGACAGGTGATGGTTTATCTGTGAGCACAAAAAAAAGCCAGACCCAGGAACTTTTCAAAAATATTTATCGAGTGGTTTTCGATGTTGATAAAAATCTTCATTTTGCAGAGTTTTGTTTAAGTGGATTTCCAAAAATTGAGCTTGAATTTTAAAACTGAATCTGAACAAAATGATGGTGCTTTTAATTAACATAACAAAGTTGCAAACGTATAGTTTTATAGTGCAATTTAAGTTGTTGTATAGCTTGGTATTTGAGGAGGGTTATGGTCTTTGAGGATTTATCTCAAAGGGGGAAAAGTGTATTTGGAGCCATAATAGATCACTATGTTTCCACAGCTCAGCCAGTAGGTTCAAGGGTGATTGCTGAGAGATACAATTTCGGAATTTCCCCTGCAACTATCAGAAATACCATGCAGGAGCTTGAGGAGATGGGTCTGGTCGAACAACCTCACATATCTTCTGGTAGGGTTCCCACTGATAAAGGATACCGGGTCTATGTGGACCAGCTTTTAGAGCCGGAGAAGCTTTCTAAACCAGAGTTGAAAAAGATTAAACAGAAAATAGAAGTCGACTACAAAGCTATCGAGGAGCTTTTGGAAAAGACCTCAAAAGTTTTGGCAGATGTCTCCAAACAATTAGGAGTTAGCCTGGCTCCGAGATTCGACAAAGGTATTTTAACCAATGTTGATCTGATGCAAGTTGCTGAGAAAAAGCTTTTGGTTGTCTTGGCGGTCAAATCCGGTTTGGTTAAAACAATTCTTCTCGAAGCAGAATCAAGCCTTAAAAGCTCAAGTTTGGAAAGGACTAAAAGAATCTTAAATGAGAGATTATGTGGTCTCTCCCTGAAAGAGATTTTTGATTCTATGGACCAGAGATTAAAGGAGACATCCATCGCTGATCTGAAACTTATCAAACTTTTTCTTAATTCAAAAGAAGCTTTTCTTTCATTTCAACAGGAGGAGAATATCCATTTAGGTGGAACCACAAATATACTTAATCAACCTGAATTTAAAGATCAAAGGATGCTAAGCTTTTTAATTGAGCTTCTTGAGGAAAAAAAGACTTTAGCTGAGCTTGTTTCTGCTAAAGAGCTCAAAGAGGGGATTACTATAACCATTGGAAAAGAACTAATGCATGGGGATTTTTGTTCTTTGAGTCTGGTTACCTCATCTTATCAAGCAAAAGATCTCAAAGGGACAATCGGGATTATAGGTCCAAAAAGAATGAAGTATGCCAAATTGGTCTCTTTAGTTGACTATACCGCAAAACTTCTCTCAGAAATTCTTTCGAGATGAAAAGGAGGTGGATGTGAAAAAAGACGAAAATGAAAAAAAACAAAATGAAGTTAAATCCTCAGATCAAGAAATTGAAAAGGTGACGGAAAAAAAGGAAAAAGGGGAAACTCCTTTAGGAGAAATTACTATAAAACAACAAAAAGAGATGCAGAAAGAGATGACTGAGGTGCAGGTCTTAAAGGAGCGTTTGGATGAGAGTGAAAAGGAGTGCAAAAAGCTTGAGGACAGACTTCTTCGTGTGGCGGCTGATTTCGATAATTTCAAAAAAAGAACAGCAAAGGAATTTGCTAATTTGATAAAGTTTGCTAACCAGGATTTGATAGCCAAGTTAACCGACACATTGGATAATTTTGAAAGAGCCTTAGATTCAGCAAAAAATTCTTCTGATTTTGATAGTTTTCATAAAGGAGTGGAACTGATTTATAATCATCTAAAGGATATTTTAACCAAAGACGGTTTAAAGGAGATAAAGACAAAGGGTGAGAAATTTGACCCTAATCTTCATGAGGCGGTTTCTCAGATTGAGTCGGATGGATATCCAGAGGGAGTGATCGTGCAGGAAATCTCGAAAGGATATATCTTAAAGGACAGGGTGATAAAGGCACCGAAGGTTATTGTTTCAAAAGGGAAAGTTAAAGAAAAGAAGGGAGAAGAGAAAAAAGCGGAGAAAAAGGAAAGAAAAGATTAAAATTGAGGATGTATTTTTTATTGTTACTGCATTATAAATGCAGCAACAACGTCGGTTTGTTGGTGTTTTTTACCTGTTGGTGCTGGATTTTTAATCCAGCACAAAAAGAAAGCGCATAATGAGACATAAAACCTTATTTGATAGAGATCATTTATATTTCATAACAACCTCGACGATAAAGAAAAGAAACATTTTTCAAAATAATGATTATTGTGACATAATCGTCTGTAGTTTAAATTATATCAGAAAGGAAAAATGGGTGAAATTATATTCTTATGTGATTATGCCTAATCACCTTCATATGATTGTTAAGTTCCTGAATTCTTATGACCAATCAAAAGTAATGAGGGATTTCAAAAAGTTTACTTCAAAAAAGATCGCTAAAATGGCTGAGATGCTTAAGGACGTGAAGAGCCTTGAGTTTTTCAGAAAATGCGCTAACCACAAAAGACAGAAGCATAAAGTTTGGGAGGATGAATTTCAAGATCGAAATATTTACAGCACCAGATTTTTATTTCAAAAGATGAGATATATCCATAACAATCCCTTGCAGAAAAAATGGAGGTTGGCAGAAAAACCGGAGGATTATAAATATTCGAGTGCAAGAAATTACATTCTTAATGATAATTCAGTTTTGGAAATTGATCATTTTGAGGAACTATTTTAATAATTAAATTTTGCTGCATTGAAAATGCAGCAACAACATCCGTTTTGTTGGTGCTGGATTTTTAATCCAGCACAATGTTCTGTTGTATTACTAATGTAATAACAAAAAACAAAAAAGATGATTTAAAGGAGGATGAAATAAAATGGCAAAAGTTATAGGTATTGATTTGGGGACTACTAATTCTTGTGTGGCTGTGATGGAGGGAGGGGAGACTAAGGTTATTCCCAATGCTGAGGGTTTGAGGACTACTCCTTCTGTTGTAGCATTTACTAACACCGGTGAAAGATTGGTCGGGCTTGTTGCAAAAAGGCAGGCGATAACTAACTCGGAGAACACTGTCTTTTCAATCAAAAGATTCATGGGAAGACGCCATCACGAAGTATTGGAAGAGGAAAAACTGGTTCCATATAAGATAGTTGAAGTACCGAACGGAGATGTCAGGGTTAAAATTCAGGACAAAGAATATTCACCTCCTGAGATCTCCGCTATGATTTTGCAAAGTATGAGAAAAACAGCAGAGGATTATTTAGGTGAGGAAGTAATCCAGGCAGTTATAACTGTTCCTGCATATTTCAATGACTCCCAGCGCCAGGCAACCAAGGATGCAGGGAAAATAGCCGGATTGGAAGTTTTGAGGATTATCAATGAACCCACAGCTGCGAGTTTAGCTTATGGATTGGACAAAAAAAGTAATGAAAAAATAGCGGTTTTTGATCTGGGTGGTGGGACTTTCGATATATCAATTTTGGAATTGGGTGAAGGTGTTTTCGAAGTTAGATCAACCAATGGTGATACCCATCTGGGTGGGGATGATTTTGACCAGAGAATAATTGACTTTTTAGCAGAGGAGTTTTTAAAACAGCAGGGAATTGACTTAAGAAAAGATAAGATGGCATTACAAAGATTGAAAGAGGCGGCTGAGAAAGCAAAATGCGAGCTTTCAACTACCATGCAAACCAATATTAATCTTCCATTCATTACTGCTGATTCCTCTGGTCCCAAGCATCTGGACATCGCTTTAACCCGTGCTAAATTAGAGCAATTGGTAGACGATTTAATCCAGAGGACAGTGGGTCCTTGCAAGCAGGCATTAGCGGATGCAAAACTTTCGCCCTCGGATATCAATGAGGTTATTTTGGTTGGGGGGCAGACCAGAATGCCCAAGGTTCAGGAGGTGGTTAAAGAGCTTTTCGGAAAAGAGCCACATAAAGGAGTAAATCCAGATGAGGTGGTTGCTATAGGTGCGGCAATTCAAGCAGGGGTCTTAGCAGGGGAGGTTAAAGATGTTGTGCTTTTGGATATTACTCCTCTTTCATTAGGGATTGAGACCTTAGGTGGGGTGATGACCCGTTTGATCGAGAGAAATACCACCATTCCCACCACAAAGTCCCAGATATTCTCCACTGCAGCTGATAATCAACCAGCGGTTTCGATCCATGTTCTGCAGGGTGAGAGAGAGATGGCTATCGATAATAGAACCTTAGGAAGGTTCGATTTAGTGGGTATACCACCAGCACCCCGAGGTGTTCCCCAGATCGAGGTTGCCTTTGACATCGATGCTAATGGGATTGTGCATGTCTCAGCTAAAGATTTAGGAACAGGAAAGGAGCAGAAGATAAAGATTGAATCCTCAAGTAGGTTATCCGAAGAAGAGATTAAAAAGATGGTAAAAGATGCTGAAGCTCATGCAGAGGAGGATAAAAAGAAAAAGGGTTTGATCGAATCAAGAAACAAGGCTGACCAGATGGTTTATACTACTGAGAAAACTTTAAAGGAATATGGTGATAAGATCTCAGTTGATGAGAAGAAAAAGGTTGAGGAAGCAATAGAAAAAGTCAAAAGCGTAATGAAAGGTGACAATAAAGAGGAGATAGATAAAGCAGTTGAACAGATGCTTTCTGCATCTCATAAAATAGCTGAGGAGATGTATAAGAAGACCGCGGCCCAGACATCATCCCCACCTCCAAAAGAAGAGAAAGAGAAAGGAGAAAAGAAAAAAGAGAAGGGGGAAGGAGCGGTGGATGCGGATTATGAGGTGGTGGAGTAGGCAGTAGACGGTAAACGGTAAACAGAAAACAGTAAACAGTAAACGGAAAACAGTAAACAGAAGATAGTATGTCTGTTGGTGCTGGATTTGTAATCCAGCACAACATATTAATATTCAGTAAACAGAAAATTTGTTGGTTCGGGTACCTTACCCCGAATTATAAACGGTCAAGGGTAGGAGTACCTTTGACCAACATGGAGGTAATCTTTTAATAAAAATATTTTTTTTAAAACGATTTCGCGAGGATGAATTCCCCGCTCTATATTGAAAGAGCTGTATCTCATAGAAGCGGGAATTTATCCCACCTTTTTTATAATTCATTAAATTCTTAAGGATCAAAAAAATTTCTTGCGGAGATTTTTTGAGGATGTAAATTAATTTTCGACTTGTAATTTTGGTAGAAATCCGATGTTTAAAACAAAAGCTTTATAATTCTCGATTAATATTGGGAGAATCAAAATGACTTCGAAATATCATCACACTCAAATCGGTTGGGTTGTCATTTTATTTTTGGGAGCAGGCATTCTCATTATTGCATTGGTCATCCTATTAGTAAAATTTAATTGGATTGCCTTCGGCGTTCTCCTTATCCTTTTAGGCTGTCTTTTTTTGTTTCCCACCCTTACAGTGAAATGCGATGAGCAAAAATTGGAGGTTCGATTTGGTCTGGGGCTCATTCGGAAAAGGCTTTTGTATAAGGACATCCATTCATGCAAGGTAGTCAAAAACCTCTGGATTTATGGATTTGGAATTAGGCTTATTCCTTCTGGTTGGATGTTCAATGTGTCCGGACTTTCCGCTTTGGAACTTCAGTTTAAAAACGGCAAAAAGTTTCGAATTGGAACTGATGATTCAGAAAAACTTTTTGAATTTGTAAATCAAAAAATTAACAAGTAAAAAAGTTGATTTCAAAAGTTATAGGCTTTTTTTGTTTGACATCTTTATTTTTTTCATTAATTTTAAAATAAGTTTAGTTTTAATAAAAAACTAAAAGCTTTTTTTGGATTATATTTTCAAATGATTTTATCTCAAGCGCACACAATTTATTTTTACAAAGCTTAGATTTGCAATGCAACAGATTATAGAATCTTAGAAAAGGTGTGAAGATGAGAAAAAAGGCTTTTTTATTCTTAATTTTTCTTTTGATTTTATCTTCGAGTTGCAGCAAAAAAATCTTTAATTACTATACAATAGAAGAAAAAGGTGGTTTAGTAGGGGTGGTCTATCCAAAAGATAGTGGTGCCAGGGTATCTGCCTGGCAGGGAATAGAGGTTGCCTGGACCTATATAGATTCAACAGGATATTTTAAGATAGAAAATCTTCCGGTGGGAACCTACACAGTTAAAGTTGAAGCAGAAGATTATTATACGTATGAAAGCAATGAGGTATACACGATCTATGGAGGGGGAACGACTACAATTGGAGTAGTCAAACTTTACAAAATACCAGGGATTATAAGGTCCACCTACCCTTCAGATGGCGCAACTGATGTGACTTTGAATGTTTTGATCACTATCACTTTTTCCAAAAAGATGAATATACCAAGTGTGGAAAATGCTTTTAGTGTTGATCCTCCTACAGATGGAAGTTTTGGCTGGACGGTGGATAAGGAAAATCCTGAGTATGGAACCTATATGCAGTTTGCTCCCTACTGGAATCTGAAGGCTAATACGGTTTATACCATAACTTTGGATACCATAGCTCATGACATTTCTGGAGTTAGTCTTTCTGAACCTTTCATCTTCTCTTTTACCACTCGGGGTGTCAAGGTGGTTCATTTTTATCCACAAGATGGGAGCATAGATGTGCCAACAGGTTATTCAATTTATATCCGTTTCAACTCAACTATGGATCAGAAAAGTGTATTGGATGCCCTGAGTATTGATCCACAGGAAGAGTATGATTTTAATTGGTCCAATGATAACATCTCCCTTCATATCCGACCTGAGAGCGGATACTGGCGAACAAATACTCTGTATACAGTTAAGCTCGATACCACAGCCAGAGATACCTCAGGGGTTAGTCTTTCTGATTCTTTAGTATTTTCCTTTACAATAGAAGGTGTCAAAGTTAGTTATCACTATCCTTATGATAAAAACATAGATGTAGGTACTCACACCTATATCCGGATAAGATTTAATACTCTAATGAATCAACGCTCTGTGGTTGAAGCTTTTTCTATTTTCCCAACAACTGAAGGAGAGTTTTTTTGGTCTGATCTTTCTGAATTTCACTTTTACCCTGAGAGTGATTTAGCGTCAGATTCCAATTATTCAGTAAAAATTGATACCACCGCTTATGATCTCTATGGCTCAAATTTAGAAAAAGAAATTTCTTTTGGTTTCAGAACTGAGCCGATAAGAATAATAAGCGAAAGACCTGAAAACGGCGAGACCTATGTTGACCCTAAAACCAGTATATATGTTTGTTTCAACACCAGTATGGATCAAGCCTCTGTAGTGAATGCATTTAAGATGGTAAATTCTGACTCAATTGAAGTTATGGGAAGTTTTAGCTGGAACGGGCTAAGAGGTATGACATTTTATCCTGATACCACCTTAGAGAACAATAAAGAATATCTTATCACCATAAACACTCAGGCTAAAGACCTTCATGAGGTTTTTCTGCCAAAGCCGTTCGTTTTGTGGTTTAAGACAAAACCATCTGAATAGATTAGTTCTGGGGCACGATTTTAGAAGGTTTTTTGAAATTTAGGTAAAAAAGTAGATAAAAAGCGATTAATAGAGTTTTTAAATACAAAAAATCTGGACTTTTCTCCGATTAGATAATAAAAAGGGTAGATTCGTATTAATATTGTGCGTATGCCGAAGGTCAAGAGACATCAAGAGAAAAGAAACAATTTTTTATTTTTTAAGATGAAGCTTACAAAAATTAGCTGGTTTGTTTTTTTTATTATTTTATTAGCAGCTACAACGGCTGATGCTCAATACTACTTCGGGAAAAACAAGGTTCATTACACCATTTTTGATTGGCAGGTTCTTTCCACCCCCCATTTTGAGATATATTTCTATCCTGAGGAAAAAGAGGTCGCTGAGATCGCAGGAGGACTGGCTGAGGAAAGCTACCGCTTTCTGGAGAATAAGTTCAATCATCATGTAGAAAAAAAGATCCCACTTATTATATATAGCTCCCCTTCCTATTTTCAACAAACAAATGTTATCCCCAACATCCTTCCTGAGAGTATTGGAGGATTTACTGAGTTTCTTAAAGGAAGGGTAGTTATTCCTTTTAATAAATCACACTCATTTTTTTCTCGAACCATAAGACATGAGCTTGTGCATGTCTTTTCTTATGATAAGCTTTCAAAAGTGATGAAGGCTCATAAAAAATATAATTTTAGCGCTCCTCCTCTATGGTTCGAAGAAGGGCTGGCAGAGCACTGGTCAGGAACACAGGATTCAGATGCGGAGATGATTTTAAAGGATTTAGTGCTCTCCGGAAAACTGGTGAGCCTAAAAGATATTGGACAAGTTTATGGGACTTACATTATGTATAAGGAGGGAGAATCCTTTTGTAATTTCCTTTCAAAAGAATATGGGGACTACAGATTAGCTTTAATCTATGAGAATTACTGGAAGGAAAGGGACTTCTCCAAGACTATAAAGATAACTTTTGGCAGGTCACTTGAAAAGTTAGGAGAAGAATGGGAATATTATTTGAAGAAAAAATACTTTCCTCATATAGAAAATGCGGATCTTCCTGATAAGGTAGCAAAAAAATTAACCTTTGATGGGATTAATCTTAAGCCGGTGATAGTGAAAAGAGGTTCTGAGGATTGGATCGCTTTCAAGTCTAATAAATTAGGCTATTCCTCTATCTATTTGATGTCTCCAAATGGTGAAAAAGAAAAGCTTTTGACTTTGGTCAAAGGTGAAAGGTCATATGAGTTCGAGTCCCTCCATCTTCTCGAGAGCAAGATAGATGCCTCAAAAGATGGGAAAATAGTATTTGTTTCTAAAAGGAATGAAAAAGATGTTTTGTATATTTATAATATTAAGAAAATGAGGATAGAAAAAGATATAAGTTTTGATTCGCTTGTGGCTTTATCCTCACCATCATGGTCAAAAGATAAAAGAAAAATAACCTTTGCGGGGGTAACAGTTAGTGGTTTTTGCGACCTTTATTATTACGATTTAGAAAAAGACTTTCTTTTCAGGTTAACCTATGATTTTTACCAGGAGAAAGACCCTTGTTTTTCTTTTGATGGAGAAAAAATTATTTTCAGTTCAGATAGAGGAGAATTCGGAGCTTATGGGTATCTTAACCTTTTTTGGTATGATTTGAAAAAGGGTAAGATCGAACAGCTCACTTTTGGAAAGCATAACGATATAAATCCTTCTTGGTCTAAACCGGGAATAGTTTTCTCATCGGATCGGGATGGAGGTTTTGACCTCTTTCTTTTAGATAATACTTCGAATATCTACAAGATAAGTAATTTTATCACAGGTGCTTTTGACCCTAATTTTTCAGATGAGGGTAAAAATTTGGTTTTCACAGGATTTCAAGATTACTCTTTCCAAATATATAAAATGTCTTTTTCTGATTCTCTGCTTATACCTTTTCGAAGAATGCTTCGCACATCTGAGAAAAAAAAGAGCGGTTCTGTAAACTTTGAAAATTTTTGGGAACCAAAAAAAATAGCTGGCAAGTATCGTAAAGGGACAGTGAAATACAAAAATAAGTTCTCCTTTGATATTGCTCAATCTGCTATCTCATACGATGCGATATATGGACCCATAGGAGGATTCCAGGGTGCCTTAACAGACGTCTTGGGAGACCATCAAGTCTTTTTCCTTTTAGCTAATACTGCTCAGTCTAAAACAGATTTTTTCAAAAGCTTTAATTTGGGTGTGACCTATTTGAATAAATCAAGAAGGTTTAACTATGGTTTTGGCGCCTATCATCTTTATGATGAATATTATCATTATGTAAAGGATTTCTATAACTACTATACTGAGCGTCAGTATGGAGGAGTTTTATTTGGTAGCTATCCTTTCTCAAAATTCCGAAGGGTGGAGGCAAAGTTTTTCTTAAGGCAATCCGAAAGAGACTATTATATGGAAGGGAGAACAAGGAAAGCTTTCCTTGCCACCAGTTACCTCTCCTTTATCAAGGACACGAGCATCTGGGATGGGGTCGGCCCCATAGATGGAACAAGATTTAAATTCACTTTGGGACTAACATTTGGATTAAATGACGGCAAAATATATAATAGGTTAGCTCTTTTCGATTTCAGGAAATACCTCCGGCTGGGGAAATATAGTTGTTATGCTTTCAGATTCACAGGTTTTTCCTCTGACGGAGAGGAGCCGCAGAGGCTTTTTTTGGGAGGTAGCTGGAGTCTGAGGGGTTATTCGAGAAGGGCTTTTTATGGAAAAAATCTTGTTCTGGTCAACAATGAGTTGAGGTTTCCTTTAATCGACGATTTATATATAGGATTCCCCATTGGAAAAGTCGGTTTTCAGGCAATTAGAGGGGCTTTGTTTTTCGATTTAGGAAATGCCTGGGACAGGTATGATGAAGACCTTCATGCAAGCTATGGAGTGGGTGCTCGTCTGGGTCTTGGGTATCTTGTTGTCTTAAGGTTTGATCTTGCCAGAAATTTAGATTCAAAGGATTGGGTGTTCGACTTCTTTTTCGGCTGGAACTTTTAAAATGCGTATGCGCGTATGCGTCAAGAGACCGAAGGTCAAGAGACATCAAGAGATATGAAAACTTTTTTCAAGTTTTTTTTAATTTTCTTTACTCTTTTCCTTTTATCCTGTAGCTCAAAGCTAAAATTTAAAGATTTAGATTTTAATGAACCTTCTTCTTGGATGAAGTTTCGCGGTGATTTAAAAAATTCCTCTTTTCTTTCTCAAAAAATTGAGGCTCCAAAAAGGCTTTTGTGGAAAAAAGAGCTGGGAGGAGCTTTAGTTAGCTCACCTGTGGCTACAAGCGGAGTGTTGATCTTGGGAGGGTTGGACAAAAAGCTTTATTTTATAGATGCTCAGACCGGGGAAAAACAAAAAACTTTCAAGACCCGCTCAAGTATTTCATTTTCTCCTTTATTGGAGGACTCAATTCTTTATTTTTCATCAGAGAAGGGGGATGGAAACCTTTATGCCTTAAACCTTTCAAATGGTGAGATTTTATGGAAAAAGGACTTAAAAGATCCATCCACCTCCCCTCTGGTAGTAGATGAGAAGATATACCTGGGCACTTCTGATGGAAGATTTTTCTGCCTGGATAAGATCTCAGGTAAGGTTATGTGGTTTTTTAAAACCGATGATGTAATAAGGTCTTTTCCTGCTTATGCTGATGGCTCTCTCTTTTTTGGCTCAGCTGGTGGTAATTTTTATTCCCTGGACAAAGAGTTGGGAAAAAAGGTTTGGAGCTTTGAAACAAAATCTGCGATTTTCTCCTCACCAGCGATAAAAAAAGAGAGTGTTTTTTTCGGATGCCTTGATGGAAACCTTTATGCTCTTAATAAAGTTAATGGAGATTTACTTTGGAAATTTGAGACCTCAGGGAAGATATTTTCTTCTCCAGCAGTGGATGATTCCACAGTTTTTATAGGTTCAAATGATGGATATTTGTATGCAGTCGATTTTTTATCGGGGAAAATGAATTGGAGGTTTGATGCTAAATCTGTAATTCGTTCCGCTCCTCTTATAGTAGGTAATAAAGTGTTTTTTGGCTCTTTGGATGGTAATTTTTATGTTCTGGATAAGGTGAATGGAGAACCTTTGTGGAGCTATAAAGCTGATGGGATGATTTATTCTCCTCCGATTTTCTACGATGGCAAGATATATATAGCTACTTTTGATGGTTTTCTTTATTGTTTCGGAAAGTAGATAGAAGAGTAAGCAGGTCAACGGATTGAGCGGATATAATTATCTGTTGTTACCGAATTTTTAATTCGGCAATTCTTTGCTGCATTAAAAATGCAGCAACAACACAAGGTCAGGGCACCTGGCGTGCACAATATTTTATGGTTCAATTTCGCAGAGGGATAAACCCTCCCTGGCCGGGCAGGCTGCTACGCGTAGAGGAGCCTTTATGGCTCCGATACCTTAAAAATGGCTTGAAAAACCTCAGATTTTGCTTGACAAAATAGTATAAAAACTTGTATTAGACTAAAGAAGCATTTCTTAGACCATCTATATTGCGGGAGTTCAGATGAATTCACCACGAGCTTTTTTTATCCATTGTGGCGTCAGGAGTTTCCTCCTGACGCTAACTATTAAGCTCTGTTGAGAGTAATTTCTGTTAGCATTGGAAAATCCATGATTTCACTTGATTATTCTATATTTTTGAGTTATAATTACATTGAGTTTAAATATATTATAATCAGGGAATTTGGTCGGCTTTAAATTGGAGGCGGAGATGACCAAAAGACCTTTCATCTTGATGATTTTGCTTTTCGTTAGCATCCCTTGCCTTTGCTCAATCCGTTGACACCGCCTAGGTGAGACGATACAACGGACCAGCAGACTCCACTGATTGGGCTCGAGCAATAGCAGTAGATGGTTCTGGTAATGTTTATGTGACAGGATATAGTTATGGAGAGAGTGAGACTGGCTATGATTGCTCAGCATAAAGTATGTTCAGTTTCTGCGCGGGGATGTTGACAAAAATGATGTGGTGAATATAGTTGATGTTATTTATTTGGTTAACTTCTTGTTCAAATCTGGGCCAGAGCCGAACTGTAGCAGATCAAAAATAGTAATACCGGGAGATATGAGAATAAAAAAATAGTTAAATAACAAATATATTTGTAGATAGAAAGATTATGGTATATATGAGGAGGGAGGTAAAATGAATTCAAACGTATTGTATTTTATAATGGGATCGTTTATAATGACGATCTTATTATCGGTTGTAGGACTTGACCGTGCATCGACTGTAAGGGTGGATGAAAGTCCGTTTGTTAAACCAAGTGTTACACTGAACATCCACGGAAGTGAAAGCCTTGGAGATATTGGAATAACTAAAACTACTATGCATGTCGATGATGACAACGTAGCAGTACCATGGGAGAAAACAAAGGAAAATCCCTATCAACGTGTGCGAGACGAGGAGAATGCTGCAAGTTCTGGTGATACAATCGTTTGTGGTGATGTTAATGGTGTTGGAATTGTGCCGTTTGGAAATGTGACCCTTGCAGACTGCGTCTATCTCTGGAACTATCTATTAAAAGGAGGACCGCCACCAGTGCCAATGGTATGCGTGGCTGATGTTGATGGTACTGGGTCAGTAAACATTATAGACTGGAATGCCCTTACCAAATACCTGTATAAAGACTGTGTTGCGCCAGTAGATAACTGCTGCGAATCAGCTAATACAACACAGCAACCAAGGACTGATATGTTACTTAATATGGTGAATGCTGGTATATCAGATAATGTTATGATGATAGAGAATACTACTGCCTTTCCTGGTGCTCAGGATCATGTGATTCGCATCAATGGTTCGTGGAATGTGGAGCTGGGAGCATACGGTATGGTCATGTTTTTTGATACAACTAAGCTTGAGATCGCCAGCGTCTCGTTGGAGGGCACTGTCGCTGAAGGTGAAGTATTCATTACTAATTCTTTAGGTGGTTCAAGCTGTTTAAAAGCTGCAGCCGCCTTCTATACTAATATTCCTCCAGGTTCAGGTATGTTGTTCAAAGTATTGGTTAATATAAAGGAAAACGCTCCATTTGGTGAAACTGATCTGATTCTGTTTAACGACCCGGGACCGCCACCTTCAATGTGCGCTTATGCACTCTCAGATGGAAGTAATGATGTACTTCCTGAATTGATCGATGGGACTTTGAACATACAATGGATTTGTGGCGATGTCAATGGAGATGGAACAATAAATATAGGTGATGTGATCTACTTAGCGAACTATTTTTTGAAAGGCGGAGACCCGCCACCTACCCCAATTTCTCGCGCTAATGCCAATGGGGATGGTGTAATAAATCTTGCTGATGTTATATACTTGGCGAACTATCTCTTAAAAAGCGGTCCTGCACCTCATGATTGTGAAAACTACGAACCTTAGGTAGTAAACAGTAAACAGTAGACAGTAGACAGTAAACAGTAAGAAACCTTTAATGGTGGCGTCAGGAGTTTACTCCTGACGCTTAAGATTCTATCGGGAGGTAACTCCCAAAAGACTGAAAAAAAATACATTTTTGTTCTTCAATTTCGCAGAGGGATGAACCCTCCTACGCGTAGAGAAGCCTTTATGGCTCCGATACCTTGAAATCTGCTTAGGAATTGTATTACCTGGATACAATCTGCTTATAAAGTACAAAATATATATGAAAGCCCTATTGACAAATCGAAAAATTTTGTTAAATTAATTTAAGAGCATATGATGAGTTCATATTAGCCCTAACTTGCAGGAAGAAAAAATTTATGTTTTATCTGGAAGATTTTTTTTACCATGTTGCATCGAAATCTCCTCGCCCCTACCAAAGTGGTGGGATAGTTTCTGAATTGGCAAAAACTATAATCTCAATGAATGGAGGACAATATAAAAACCTTTTTAATCCGTCATTTCTTGCCGACAAATAATCTAACAGATAAGGAGTGAAAAATGACTAAACAAAAATTAATCATTTCATTGCTTTTTGCAGTATCCATTGTGTTTTTTGTTAACCCCCTCTTATCAGAGGATGGATATAAAGTCCGTTATGTGGCTGAGTTCTCCATAGATGACCTCTCATTCGATAAAGTGAAGGGATATGATATTATAACACTTAAGAACGGCGATTGCCTTGCTGAACTTGGGAAACCGATGTTACCGTCAAAGGGGCTAAGAATAGCACTGCCAGGAGGAATGGAAGTGAAGAGTGTGAATGTAATAGATACAAAAAGCGAGGAAATTCCTGGTGAGTATAATATCTTTCCATCTCAGCCACCGAGAAAAATAGGTTCCTCAGATAAGAATATAGATTTTGTTGAGCCGGACAAAAAGACTTATACATCCACTCAGCCGTATCCAAAAAAATTAGTGGAGTTTGTTCATCAAGGTGATTTGGCAGGTCAGGGTATCGCTACGCTTCAGATTTATCCTCTACAATATGTTCCTGGTGAAAAGAGACTCACATTTTACACTTCTATCACCCTGGTTTTAGAAGGGGTTGGCGGATATGAATGTGGTGATTATCTTTCGCCAAATATCTCAGAGAAAAGCAGAAAAACTTACCAGCGGATGATCAAAGATATGGTGCAAAATCCTGAGGATGTTGAGTTAAAAACAGCTTTTAAGATGGGTAGCTCAATTTTGCTCCCGGATGGACCATTCGATCACGTGATCATCACCTCCACCTCCTATGCTTCAAACTTTCAGTCCCTTGTTGATTGGCACACCAAAAAAGGAGTAAGAGATACGACAGTCACTACGACATGGATCACCAGTAATTACGAAGGCGCGAGCAATCAGGAGAAAATCCGCAACTTCATCATCGATGCCAATTCGAGCTGGGGAACAATCTATTTTCTTTTGGGCGGTGAGCATGGGACTGTTCCCTTTGAGTACAGAATCTACTACGCAGGAGAAAACACACCCAGCGATCAATACTATTCTGACTGGGACGATGATTGGACCCACGAGGTTTTCGTGGGCAGAGTTTCAGTAGGAAACACAACTGAAATCAATACATTTGTAAACAATGTTCTGAAATACGAAAAAGACCCTCCTCGAACAGACTATCCGCTGGATGTCCTGCTTATAGGGATGGATCTTGATGCTGCCACACATTGTGAAGATCTGAAGAACACTATTGACAGCTATATTCCTTCAGGGTTTAACGTGACCAAAGTATACGATAGTCATGGCGGAAATCATAGAGACAGTGTTCTCATTGCACTCAAAGCTGGTCAAAATCTGGTAAATCATGTAGACCATTCCAACGTTGATGTCATGTGCACCGGCGACTGGAACCACGGCTGGTGTATTTCCAGCTATGATGTGGATCATTTAACCAATCACGATCAGATGTCTGTAGTAGTCTCTACCGGCTGCTATCCAAATGCTATGGATTACAATGATTGCATTGCTGAGCATTTTGTGTTCTACAATTCTTATGAAGCGGGAGTAGCTTTCACTGGCAACACTCGTGATGGATGGTACACTCCAGGTGAGCCATTCAGCCTATCCAGCTTGTTGGACAGGGAATGGTGGAGAGGGCTGTTTACCCGTGATGTGTATAAGCTGGGTGAAACTCTTGTGGACAGCAAACATCACTTCAGCACTTCGAGTTCAGTCAGGAAGCACTGTGAATGGACCTTCAACCTTCTGGGTGAGCCGGAGATGCCGATATGGACTGATGAGCCGGATAGTTTTGCGGTGACCTTTCCATCTCTACTTCCAATAGGAACTTCTTCGTTTTTGGTCCATGTTGAGGATTCAACCACGCATGCTCCTGTATACCAGGCTTATGTCTGTTTATGGAAAGGAGATGAGGTCTATCTGACTGGATATACCGGCACCGGAGGCTATAAGATCTTTAACCCATCTCCAGCTACCCAGGGAACTCTGTATGTAACCGTAACCAAACACAACTATATTCCATATGAAGGTGAAGCAATTGTTGCCAGCCCCCTTGTCATTACCCAGCCAGCTACAGATGTAGAAGAGACCAGCGCAACCATTCATGGTTATCTGGAAAATGATGGTGGATTGGAGACAACCTGCTGGTTGGTATGGGATACTGACTCCGGAGAGCCTTATGCTAACATAGAATCATTAGGAGTAATGGCAAGCGGTTCAGAATTCAGCAAGGAACTTAACGGACTTACAGAAGGACAGGTCTACTACTTCAACGCCAAAGCAAATAACAGTGCAGGATGGGGCAGTGACGGAGAACTGACGTTTTTGACCAAACCACTACCGCCAACAGAGCTAACAGCGGAGGCAACCAGTTGCAGCACGATATACCTCACCTGGACTAAACACCAATCTGCAGATAGAACAGTCATTGAAAGAAATGGAACTCAAACATGGGTGAGAGGAGAAGGAATAGAAATATGCAATGATACAGCTACAAACTGCGAGGACTCAGGATTAGAACCCGAGCATCATTACTACTACCAGGCATGGTCATATTGCATAGAAGGAGAACTACATCAATATAGCGACGGCTATATCGAAACAGATGCCATAACACTTTTTATGTGCGGGGATGCAAATGGAGATAGAGTTATAAACTTATCAGATGTCATCTATTTAGCAAACTATCTCCTGAAAAGCGGAGACCCGCCATCAGACCCAACTTGTCGGGCTAATGCCAACGGAGATACAGTGATAAACCTGGGTGACGTTATATTCTTGGCGAACTATTTGTTGAAAGGCGGACCTGCTCCGCACGATTGTGAAAACTACGAACCTTAGGTAGTAAACGGTAAACAGTAGACAGTAAACAGTGAACGGTAAACGGTAAACAGAAAAAGAAAAAACCTTTGATGGTGGCGTCAGGAGTTTCCTCCTGACGCCTTGTTGTTTAATTTCGGAGAGGTATAAAACCTCTGCTACGCGTAGAGGAGCCTTTATGGCTCCGATACAATAGAAACTGAATTAAATCATTCTGTCGGGAGTTACCTCCCGACAGCACGGAAACAAAATTACATTTTCTCATTCAATTCCACAGAGGGATGAACCCTCTGCTAAGCGAAGCTGCCTGCCCGGCCAGGGGAGCCTTCATGGCTCCGATATCCTACAAACTGCATAGAAATCATAGACCCACCTTGAGGCAAGATAGGCTACCAACCTAAAATCGTCCTTGAACCGACCTGCTAAGATTTAATATCCCAAATAATAACGACTTTGTCATTTTGACCTCATCTTTGTCAAAATAGCATAAAAATTTGACAGATTCTCACTTGATATGCCATTTTGACATTATAGCAGATTCTTATACTTTTCGTCGATTATCATAATCCGTTGAAATTAAACAGCTTATAGAATAAGATTTTAGATTTACATTTTGGCACGGGCTTTGCATTATATATTACAAAAAAATCAGGAGGTGAGAAAGATGAGATTGATTAGCTTTTTACCGATATTTGACTCTTTTGATTTCAGGAATGGCAATGGATTTGATCCCGATATGGATATTTTTGAAACTGATAAGGATTTTGTTATCGAGGCTGAAATTCCAGGAGTTTCAAAAAATGATATGAAGTTAAATGTGGAGAATGATATCCTTACTCTGGAGGTTGAAAAGAAAAAAAAGAAAGAAGATGAGAGTTTTATATTTAAAGAAAGCAGAGAGGGAAAATTCAAAAAGATATTCTCTCTCCCTAATGATGTGGAGTCTGATAAGATAAAAGCTAAATTTGAAAATGGGGTTTTGAGGATAATAATTCCCAAAGCCAAGGTTTTAATACCAAGAGAAATAACCCTTAACTAAAAGAAAGGAGTGATTTATACGGCTATCAGAAGGTGGAGACCTTTCAGAGACATCCTGTCTGTTCAGGATGAGATGAACAGGCTTTTCGATGAGTTCTTCGGCAGAACTCTTACCAGAGGTGAGGAATTTGAGAGGATGCGGAGTCCGAATGTTGACGTTTCTGAGACCAAGGATAATATCCTGGTCACAGTAGAGATTCCGGGGATGACAAAAGATGATATTAAAGTTACAGTTCGGGATAACATCCTCACCTTGAGCGGAGAGAAAAAGCAGGAGAAAGAAGAAAAAGATGCTAATTACCACAGGATCGAGCGCTCTTATGGTTCCTTCTGCCGTTCCTTTGAACTGCCGACAACCGTTCAATTCGATAAGGTCAAAGCGGGCTATAAAGATGGCATCTTGAAGATAACTCTGCCGAAGTCAGAAGAGGTGAAGCTCAAGGAGATCCCGATTAATATAAGTTGATCTCCGGTAAAAATTCTAACCAGCACCCCCGTTTCAGCGGGGGTTCTGGTTTAGAATTAACTTTGAATAGGGTTGAAATTTTATAACATAGATCAAATTTTATTGGTAAGGAGGTGAGATAAAATGGGTAAGATAATTGGAATAGACTTAGGAACCACTAACTCCTGCGTTGCGGTTGTTGAGGGAAAAGACCCGGTGGTTATCTCTAATGCTGAAGGGTCCAGAACAACACCATCTGTTGTTGCTTTTACAAAAACAAAAGAAAGACTTTTAGGACAGGTGGCTAAGCGTCAGGCTATCACTAATCCTGATAATACTGTCTTTTCTATAAAGAGATTTATGGGTAGAAAATATGATGAGGTCGCAAATGAGATAAAAACTGTTCCATACAAGGTTGTCAGAGGATCAGCAGGAGATGCAAAAGTAAAGATTATGGAGAAAGAGTATTCTCCCCCTGAGATATCTGCGATGATTTTGCAGAAGATGAAACAGACTGCGGAGGATTATCTTGGTCAAAAAGTTACCGAGGCGGTGATCACAGTTCCAGCTTACTTCAATGATTCACAGCGTCAGACAACCAAGGATGCTGGAAGGATTGCTGGTTTAGATGTTAAAAGAATCATAAATGAGCCAACCGCAGCATCTTTGGCTTATGGACTTGATAAAAAGAAAGATGAGAAAATAGCTGTTTTCGATCTTGGTGGAGGGACATTCGATATTTCTATTCTTCAATTGGGAGAAGGTGTTTTCGAGGTTATAGCTACTAATGGAGATACTCATCTTGGAGGGGATGATTTCGATAAAAGGATAATTGACTGGATTGTAGCTGAGTTCAAAAAAGAGAACGGGATCGATTTATCAAAAGATCCAATGGCTTTACAGAGATTAAAAGAGGCTTCTGAGAAAGCTAAGTGTGAACTCTCAACAACTCTTGAAACCACCATAAACCTACCTTTTATAACCGCTGATGCATCTGGTCCCAAACATCTGAGTCTGACCCTGACCAGAGCAAAACTGGAGCAGTTAGTTGATGATTTAATCCAAAGGACTATTCAGCCGGTAAAGAATGCCTTAGCTGATGCGAAGCTTGAACCTGAACAAATTGATGAGGTTGTTTTGGTAGGCGGAATGACAAGGATGCCTAAGGTTCAAGAGACTGTTAAAAACCTATTTGGAAAGGAACCTCATAAAGGGGTTAATCCTGATGAGGTGGTTGCAATTGGTGCTGCTATTCAGGGCGCGGTTTTATCTGGTGAGGTTAAGGACGTATTGCTTTTAGATGTGACTCCACTTTCTTTGGGAATCGAGACCTTAGGTGGTGTCTTCACTAATTTAATAGAAAGAAATACCACTATCCCTACCAGAAAATCTGAGATATTCACCACTGCAGAGGATAATCAGACCTCAGTTGAGATCCATGTTCTTCAGGGTGAGCGCCCCATGGCAATAGATAACAAAACTATAGGAAGGTTTCATCTTGATGGAATTCCTCTTGCACCGAGAGGTATGCCTCAGATAGAGGTTGCTTTTGATATCGATGCCAATGGTATTTTAAATGTAAAAGCTAAGGATAAAGCCACTGGAAAACAGCAGTCAATAAGAATTGAGGCTTCTTCTGGATTATCTGAGACGGAGATCCAGAAGATGGTCAAAGATGCAGAGGCTCATACTGCTGAAGACAAAAGATGCAGGGAAGAGGTAGACACTAAAAACAGAGCAGACCAGATGGTTTATGAAACCGAAAAGAATTTAAGAGAGTTCGGAGACAGATTAGATGTTGATACTAAGGCTAAAGTTGAAGCAGCAGTCGGAAGAGTAAAGGAGGCTTTAAAAAGATCTGATATTTCGGAGATTAAGTCTGCTACCGAAGCCCTAACCCAAGTCTGGCATGAAGCAGCAGGAAAGATGTATCAGAGGACAACATCAGCCGGGTCAACTCAGCCAAATCCAGAACCACAAAAAGAACAGAAGAAAGATACACAAGAGCCGGTAGATGCAGATTATGAGGTGATAGATTGAAATACCTACCTATGAATATGGATGTAATTTGAGAGTTA
>JAUWYR010000054.1 GCA_030615745.1 Candidatus Zixiibacteriota bacterium
TTTTTGATTCCTTTACTTTTTCTTTTTTGTGGTAAAAAAATCACAAAACAGGACACAACTCCTCCTACTTGTGAGATAGTCTTTCCACCAAATAATTATTCTGTGCCTGAGGATTCTACCTCGATAGAAATAGAAGTGGAGGCTGAGGATAATGTGGGGGTGGTAAGGGTTGAATTCTACATAGATTCAGAACTATCCTTCACCCTTACCCAGCCGCCCTGGAGATACAGGTGGGTAACTGTTTTGTATGATGATAGTAGCTTGCACACTATTTTGGTCAAAGCTTATGATGAAGCAGAGAATTTCGATACATCCTCTACCATAAATGTTCTGGTCAGAGTTAAGCCCGGGCTTCACTTTGTAAGGCAATATACTGTATCTGGAGAGGCTTATGACCTTTTCGTTCAGAACAACTTCTTATATGTGGCTTATCAGAATCAGGGAATTCAGATAATAGATATTAAAAACCCAGCTTATCCAGAATATAAAGGACAATATATTACTCAGGGTAACGCACATGGAGTCTATGTCTCAGGAGACTATGCCTATATAGCAGATGGAGATAATGGACTTCAGATAGCTAATGTTTCCAATCCATCCAATCCACAACCTTCAGGCTGGTTTTCTGCAGCAGGACAGGCAAAAAATGTTTTCGTATCAGGAAGTTATGCATATGTGGCCTTCGGATTAGGGGGTCTTCAGATTGTTGATGTCTCCCAACCTGAAAACCCGGATTCAGCTGGTAAATTTTTAAACCAGGAATCATTTGAGGATGTATTCATCTCTAATAATTATGCTTATATTGCAAATGGCTCAAGAGGAATTCAGATTCTCGATGTATCAAATCCCTCAAATCCAGAATCGGTTGGCTATGCTCAGACTTACGGGATTGCCAGCAAGATATTTGTTCAGGATAACTATGCCTATGTCACAGCTAAAGCTGAAGGTTTATACATTTTTAACATATCTGACCCAGCAAATCCATATCAGGTTGCAACCTACAATGTGGGTGGCATTGCTTATGGTGTTTTTGCTGAGGACACATTGGTCTACCTTGCCTATGGTAGTGAAGGTTTGCATATTTTAAATGTAAAAAATCCACAAAACCCTGAATTCGTTGATAAATATATAGTTCCAAATGTAAACTGCTATGAGGTCTTTGTTGAGAATAATCTGATCTTTTTAGCTTACGATACATCTGTTTTAATCCTTCGTTTCACAACTAAATAGTTTTTTTAATTCTATCTTCAAATGAATACTTTATCTCATTTTCCCTTTTTATTTTGAAAATTTTTTCTAACAAAAATTTGCCTTTAGACGATATAAGATAAAAAAGGGAATAATTAAAAACATTAAAAATCAGGAGAGGGTTTTATGATTCAGATTAGCCCTAAGACAAAAAAGGTGAACTTTACCTTATCGGATCTGGATGCAAAGAGAGTCTTTTTAGTGGGTGATTTCAACGACTGGAACCAAAAAAAGCATCCGATGAAAAAACTTAAGAACAATGGGTGGAAATTCGAGGTTAAGCTTCCTGCCGGTGAATATAAGTTTAAATATCTGGTTGATGGAATCTGGATGAACGATCCAATTGCCCATAAATATGTTCCCAATATTTATGGGGGTGAGGACTCGGTAGTAGTAGTCCCGGGACAAAAAAAGAAGTAAACAACTTCTTTAAAAAAAAACTTCCATAAATATTTATTACCTGTGCTCCTACGCAAGAGGGGAGCTTTTTTTTCTATTCAAAGAAAGTCTTCTAATCTTGACATTTCATCTTAGCTTTTGTATTATAAAAAATTGGAGTATGCGAAGTCTCTTGACCTTCGGCATCTTAACGATAAACCTTTAGGTTTATATAAAAAATTTTTACAAGTAAAGCTAAAATGTATTATCAACCTATATCGGTAACACCCTTTGGCATGTCATCTTATCCTGCCAAAGGCGGGAGAGGTAGACATGCCACGGGATAATAAAACCATAGTCGAACAGCCGCGTAGCGGAGGGTTTATCCCTCCGCACAGAGCCATAAAGGCTCCCTGGCCGGGCAGGCTGCTACGCGTGCTTCGGACATTCATACGAATCTTTTGCAGAAACACTTTTCTTAGCTATCGAGTGTAATTAAGGATTAAAGATGGCAGAGATAATTTTAAGAAACATCTCGAAGATATTCGGAAAAGATAATCAGGTTTTAGATAATATCAATTTAGAGATAAAAGACCAGGAGCTTTTCACCATTGTTGGTCCTTCAGGATGTGGGAAATCTACACTTTTGAACCTTATTGCTGGATTGGAGGATTTAAGTTCAGGAGAGATATTTTTCGACAAGGTAAAAGTCGATCATCTTCCACCAGCTAAAAGGGATGTGGCTATGGTCTTTCAGTCCTATGCTTTATATCCTCATAAAGACGTCTTTGAGAATATAGCCTTCCCTTTAAGAATAAAAAAGCTTCCTAAAGATAAAATAAAAAGTAAAGTCCAAAAAGTAGCCAAAATGCTTGAGATAGAAGACTTTCTACAAAGAAAACCAAAAGAGTTATCCGGAGGTCAACGTCAGAGGGTTGCCCTGGGACGAGCAATAGTGAGAAAACCTAAGGTATTCCTTCTGGATGAGCCTCTGTCCAATCTCGATGCTAAACTAAGAGTCTCCATGAGGGCTGAATTGAAAAAACTTCATTCTGAGATCAAAACAACCATGGTCTACGTTACCCATGACCAGGCTGAGGCTATGTCACTTTCAGAAAGGGTTGCAATTCTGTGCGACGAAAAAATACAGCAATGTGATAAACCTGAGGTTATCTATAATTATCCCAAAAACAAAATAGTCGCTGAATTCATCGGCAGTCCCCAGATGAACTTTTTTGAAGGAGAGATAGTTGAAAAAGATGATGAGCTTTTTGTCCAATTTAATCCTTTTGATTTCTTTTCCCTTCAAAAAAAAGGATTTAACTATTTAATAAAAGAAATATTTTTCGGCATCAGACCAGAGGATGTGATCTTAAGTCAGAAAGAAGAGAAAAGATTTTTCAAAGGAAAGATATTTGCAATTGAACCTTTAGGTGATAGAACCTATGTGGATATTTTGTGGGAGGGTAAAAGGGTAAAAGCTCAAACCACATCCGATTTTTGGGGAAAAACCGAGGAGTTTTTCTATTTTTCATTTGAGCCTCAAAAGATTCATCTTTTTGATAAAAAGACTGGTGATTCTTTAAGAGAGAATCTCTAACTTCTAAGTTAAAAGAACCATCATGTCTTGAAAAGCTTATCTTTTTTACTTTACCCTAAATGTAAAAGCAAATCTTTGTGAATCAGGTAGTTGGTAGCCCACCTTGCCTCAAGGTGGGGTTTTCTTTTGCCCAGGTTGGAGGTAACCACCGGAATTACCTGATTCAGATGTGACTTTCTTGACAGGTAACATATTTGAAACTTTGACCGGGTCCTATCCGTATAATCCAATAAGTCAAACTAAAGTAAGGAAGGATATTATGGAAAAACAGACTGGCTTTCTGGGAATCTCAAGCTCGGCCTGGGTTGTGATTGGCATAGTGACAGCAGTGTTGGCCGGTGCGATTGTAATCTGGGCCCTATTGTTTTTGGCGTTTGGGCTAACCATAGGTTAAGTACTTAGTTCGTGATATTGTTGAGAGACCACTGATTTTTAACAACACCGGAACCAGGTTCATTCTGATTGCGATTGCGTGGAGCATAGCTATAATTGTTGCTGAATTGGCTGGGCCCTCTAGTTCGAGATAATGAGCTATCTCAGGACTAACTTAAGAAGTGGTACAATAACCGGGGGCACATCAGTTATTATATTAGCGTGTAGAGGAGGTCAAAAGACCTCCATTTTTTTGGAAGGCTGAAGTTTCAAGACCTTGACGGCCTTCCTCTACATCTTTTTTGTTTATCCATTAAATGGTGAAGTCAAAAGTTTCCTCCTGACTTAAGGCTTCTTTTGGGAGGTAACTTTCGACAGCACTGTTCAACGAATTGAGCGGATTTAACGGATGGATTTGTAGGCACGGATTTTATCCGTGCCTGGTACTGTTCGGGTTCCCTGACCCGAACGGGGGTTCCGCCAGGTCTGGGGACCTGCCGGACACAATGGGAGTAGTTTCTTACCCAGTTGGTAGCCCCATCTTGTCTCAAGGTGGGTTTCTCTTTTCCTCCTCTAATGAGGGGAATTTTAATTATTTTTGCTGAGATCACCTAGCTTTCTATTTCTTTACTTTCCCCTTGCGATTTCTTATTTTTTTTTTAAGTTATGAAAAAATGCAAAAATAAATTTTTTCGCTCCAGAAAATAACTATGAGAAGAAAACTTATAATAGGCATAACAATGGGAGATCCAGCTGGAGTCGGTCCTGAGGTTGTGGCTAAGGGGATTTCAAACAAAAAGATTAGATCAGTCTGTATTCCCGTTATCTTCGGCTCTTATGAGGTTATAAGAAGAGCTGCGAAAAGATATGTTAAAAATGCCAAGGTTGAAAAAGTCTCCTCTTTTGAAAATTTTGCGAAGCATTCTTCGAAAAAGACCTCTTCTGAGTTAATAAATGTTTATCCCTGCACAAACATAGATTATAAAAAGATAAAAGTTGGAAAACTAAATTATACCTCAGCAAAGATGGCAGTTGATTCTTTAATTTGCGCCACAAAAATGGCATTGTCAAAAAAAATCGATGCTTTAGTTACCGCTCCACTGACCAAAAAGGGACTTTTTTTAGCTGGTTATAAATTCAAAGGTCACACTGAGTTTCTGGCTAAACTTTCCCACACCAAAAATTACGCTATGATGTTTGTAAGCCCTGATTTAAAAGTTGCTTTGGTCACCACCCATCTGCCGATTTCAGAGGTGTCAAGAGCTTTAACTCCTAAAAAAGTAAGGGAGAAAATAGAGCTAACAAACCAGATGCTCAAAAAAGCATTTAGAATAAGAAATCCTAAGATAGCTGTCTGTGGTTTAAATCCTCATGCAGGTGAGGAGACACTCTTAGGAGAGGAGGATAGAAAAATCATTTTGCCCGCAATAAGAAAAGCCCAGAGGAAGGGATTGAAGGTATTTGGTCCTTTTCCAGCTGATTCAGTATTTTCACTTGATGTTTCATCCAATTTCGATTGTATAGTGGCGATGTATCACGATCAGGGGATAATTCCTTTGAAAACGAAAGGTATAGGAAATGCTGTGAACTTAACCTGGGGTTTGCCTTTTATTCGCACCTCACCTGACCATGGAACAGCATTTAATATTGCTGGAAAGGGGAAGGCTAATCCAACGGGGATTATAAATGCGGTCCTTTTAGCATCCAAGCTTACAAGAGAAAAATTAAAAATTAAAAATTAAAATGATTGATTTTGAAAATATTGTTGATCAGGAGCTTGTTAAAAAAATACTTTCCGGAGCGTTAAAAAAAGATAAGTTAGCTCACGCTTATCTGTTTTATGGAGAACAGGGAGTTGGAAAATGGGCTATGGGTCTGGAGCTTGCTAAGGCGGTCAACTGTGAGAATAAAAAAATTATACCATGCCAGAAGTGTAACATTTGTAAAAAAATCTCCAGGCTAATCCATCCAGATGTGAGATTGATATTTCCTCTGCCACCTTTAGAAGGTAAAAGCGAGAGTCAAAAAGAGGCTGAAAAACAAAAATTGATCCGAAATTTAAAAGAGATAAAAACATCTGATACTTATGCAACTCTTAGATTCTTTAAAAAAACCACAATCTCTGTGGATGAGATACGGGAGATGAAAAATCATCTTAATCTCAAGCCCAATGAGGGTAAAAAAAAGGTTGTGATAATAAAGGATATTGAAAATCTATCTTATTCTGGTGCTAACTCCATGCTTAAAGTCTTGGAGGAGCCTCCAGGTGATTCCCTTTTAATTTTAACTACCAAAAGTGTTGACCGACTTCTTCTCACCATAGTATCGAGATGTCAGCTTTTAAAATTCAGCTTAATTCCAAAAGACTTTATCAAAGGTGAGTTGGAAAAAAGGTTAAAACTTTCCTCAAAGAAAGCCTCATTTATTGCGAATATATCTAAAGGAAGTCTGGGAAAAGCAATATATTTAGCTCAGAAGGAGGGTCCACTTGCACAAAAAAAAGCAAAAGATTTTTTAAAACTCTGTTTTGAAAATGACTTCTCCGAAACCATAGATTTCGTTGAGAAGGTTTCAAAGGAATATACAAGGGAGGAGGTTTTAGAATTAATTGATGGTTGTATCTTAGTTTTCAAAGACCTATCGTCAATATCCTTCGGATGTTTTTTCTCGGAGGCAGAAAAAAAAGAAAAGTTAAAAGATAAAGATTTAGAATTGCTTAGAACTTTTTTTAAATCATTTTCGCAAATCGTTATCGGAATAAGGGAGGCAGAGAAGACAAAGAGGGCTATTGAGCAAAATGTGGGTGTTGATCTTGCTTTATTGGCATTTTTAATTAAATTAAAAGATAAAAAAGAATTGATGGTAAAATAGTTATGCCAGATCTATATTTAGTTGAATTCAAAGGAGCAAGAAAGGGATATTATTTGAATCCTAAAGGTCTTCTAATCCAGAAATTTGATTTTGTAGTTGTGCAGGCAGAAAAAGGGGAGGACCTTGGAAGGGTGAAGTTTTGTGTAGAAAAAGATGACCTTTCTTTTTTAGGTGATAAGCGTTTGTCTATTTTAAGAAAGGTGACTAATAAAGACTTAGAAAAACTCTCTGCTAATCAAAAGAGGGAAAAAGAGGCTTTGAAGGAGTGTAAAAGGATGGTTATGGAGAGGAATATGGAGATGAAGCTTGTCGATTGTGAATTCCAGTTCGATTGTAATAAGGTTACCTTCTATTTCACCGCTGATAAAAGAATAGATTTTCGTGAGTTGGTTAAGGAGTTAGCTTCTTTGTACAAGACAAGGATCGAGTTACGTCAGATAGGGGTGAGGGATGAAGCTAAAAGGATGGGAGGGTATGGACCTTGTGGGCTTCCACTTTGCTGTGCCAACATTCTTAAGGATTTCGAGCCTATCTCCACTCAACTGGTAAAGGAACAAAATCTAACTTTGAGCCCAACCAAGATATCGGGTAATTGCGGAAGGCTTTTGTGTTGCCTGCTTTTTGAAAAAGATTTTTACGACAAGACTCTTCCCTTATATCCTAAATTAGGCTCTAAGTTTCTAACAGAGAAAGGCGAAGGAATTGTTGAAAAAATTAATCTCTTCAAGGAATATATTGTGATAAAATACGAGGATGGCGAGGAAGAAAAGGTCACTTTATCCGAGATAAAAAAAAGGAAAAAAAAGAATTAAGGCTATCCCATAGCTTAAAAAAAGCCCGGACCAAAACTTAAGGAGACTAAGATGATATGCTTTGAGATTGCTTCACTTCGTTCGCAATGACAGATGTTTCCTCTGTCATTGCGAGGGCAGAAGCCCCGAAGCAATCTTTTCGCTCTTTGGGGATGTTATTATCACCAACCCATCCTTCCCTTGCGGGGAATGAAAAACATCCCTTTTGAGCAGAGAGATAAAAAAGGATTGAAATTAAAAAGTAACCTGAAAAAAAAATGAAAACAAACTTGGGAGGTAACTTGAAAAATTCAAAGAGGTTTTTTTTCACCACTCCTATATATTACGTTAACGACAGACCCCATATCGGTCAAGCCTATACAACGATCGCCACAGATGTTTTAGTTCGCTTCAAAAAATTAGCCAATAAAAAGACTTTCTTTTTAACCGGGACTGATGAACATGGAAGCAAAGTCTACAAGTCAGCTCAAAATGCTAAGCTGGACCCCCAGAAGTTCTGTGATATAATCAGTAGCTTTTTCAAAGATCTGTGGAAAAATTTAAAGATCGAATACGATTATTTTGTCAGGACAACAGATAAAAGACATGAAAAAGCAGTCCAGGATTTTTTAGAAAAACTTTATAATTCCAGGACAGAAAAAGGTGAACCTGTGATCTATAAGGGAGAATATAAGGGTCTTTATTGTGTTGGTTGCGAGAAATTCATAACAGAGAAGGAACTGGTAGGTGGGCTTTGCCCTGACCATCAGAGAAAACCTGAGCTTTTATCTGAGAAAAACTATTTTTTCAGGCTCTCAGCTTACCTTCCCCAGGTGAAGGAATTGATCCTAAAAGATGAAATAAGAATACTTCCAGAGGAGAGGAAAAAAGAGGTTTTAGGACTGTTCAAGCAAAAATTAGAGGATTTCTCCATCTCAAGAGAAAGGGTGAAGTGGGGAATAACTCTTCCTTTTGACAGAAGTCAAAAAGCATATGTTTGGGTGGATGCCCTGCAGAACTACATCACCGCAATTGGATATGGTGATGACAAAAAGCAATTCAATTTCTGGTGGAATGAAGGGGAAATAGCTCACTTAATTGGAAAAGACATATTAAAATTCCATTGTATTTTTTGGCCAGCGATGCTTTTAGCCGGTGGGGAAAAGCCACCTGATACGATCTTTGTACATGGGTTTTTCACCGTGAACGGGCAGAAGATGAGCAAATCCTTGGGAAATGTAATAGATCCGAATTATCTTCAAAAAAAATATGGCTCAGATGGTGTGCGCTATCTTCTGTTAACCCAGTTCCCATTTGGGCAGGATGGGGATATTCAGGAGAAAAGATTTATAGAGAAATACAACTCTGACCTTGCAAATGATTTTGGAAATTTGGTTAGCAGAATTTTGAAGATGGTATCCGATTTTTACAAAGGAAAAATCCCAGAGCCAAAATCCTACGGAAGTTTAGAAAAATCGTTAATTGACCACACAGAAAATACAAAAAAAGATGTTTTTGAGGATATTGAGAATTTCAGAATAGATTCAGCAACAGAAAAGATTTTAAAGTTGGTAAGAAAAACAAATAAGTATATTGAAGAGTCAGCACCCTGGAATTTAGCTAAAAAGAATGAGTTGGATAAATTGAGCACTGTTCTTTATACCGGGTGCGAATGTTTGAGAATACTCTCTTTTCTTTTCTACCCCTTTTTACCTTCCAAATGCAAAAGGATAAGGGAGCTTTTAGGATTTGGCTCTGATGAGCTCGAACCTGTAAAAGAATATGATAAAAGCTGGGGTGTTTTGACACCCGGGACAAAGGTTTTAAAGCCTGAATCTTTATTCCCAAGGATTTCCAAGGAGAAAGTGATGGAGAAAAAAAATGAGATAACTTTTGATGAGTTTTCAAAGCTTGATTTAAGGGTTGCTGAGATAAAAGAAGCTGAAAAGGTTTCAGGAACAAATAAGCTTTTGAAGCTAAAGATTAATATAGGTGATGAGGAGAGGACAATTGTGGCTGGAATTGCCCAGTATTATTCACCAGAGGAGCTTTTAGGCAAAAAGATTGCAGTTGTTATCAATTTAGCTCCTGCTAAGATAAAAGGAATCGAGTCAAAGGGAATGCTTTTAGCAGCAGAGGATGAGAAGAATCTGGGTTTGTTGATATTGGATAAGGATATGAAGCCGGGGACTAAGATACATTAGATGAAAAATTTTGGAGTATGCGAAGCTCGAAGAGTCTTGACGACATCTCCGTATGGATCAAGAGATTGACGATAAACCTTCAGGTTTGTCAATTTGACAAAGCTGAAGTCGTAGATCCCCCGCATTTTGCGGGGGGCTTTACACTCCAAATAGCTCTGGAGTTAAAGCCTTTAGGTTTACTTTTTATGAATGGAATTGATTCCGGTGGACATTTCGGAGATAAGAAGTTATGCAAAATTGGCTTGATGCCCAGGAGGAAGAAAGATGTTAGAGGATAAATCAAAAGATATTGAAAGTATCAGAAAGAGGTGGGACGAACATTCGAAAAGATATGATGAATGGTATGAGACTTTTGAGGGCGCTGTTGAACACCATGTGGACTGGGAGCTTCTAAAAGGATATCTTCCCCAAAAAAAAGATGCAAAGATATTAGATGCTGCTGGCGGGACCGGGAGGATAACACTCCCTCTGGCGAAGATTGGATATTCAGTTACTCTATGTGACATCTCTCCAAGAATGTTAGATGTGGCAAGGCAAAAATTGAAAACAGAGGGGGTCTTAGATAAAGTAGAAATCTTCGAATGTGATGTTTTAAACCTTCGTTTTGCCGACGAGAGTTTCGATTTTGTCCTGTGCTGGGATGGGATGATCGAAGCCATAAAAGAGCTCATACGAGTGACAAAGAGGGGAGGAAAGATTTCCATATTTCTTTTCAATAAATGCGGTGCTGCCATTAGCAAGTTTCTCAAAGACCCCGATTCTGCTCTTGCTTTACTTAGATCAAAATCGAATTATGTTTACCATGATGAAGAGAAACACATGGCTGTCAGCGCAGAAGAAGCAAGAAAGTTGTTTGAAGCAGAAGGGATCAGAGTTATCGATATATATGCTGTTTGTGGCTGGATGGATGTACTCTCTATCCCAGAAAAAGTTCTAAAGTCTAGCAATTGGGATGAAAAATTCTTCAGGCAGACAGCCGAGATGATGTTAAAGTTAGCTAAAGAGCCATCCGTTAGAGGAATGTCAAGACACCTGGTTCTATATGGGGAGAAAATTTAGAATGGGAAGGCAACACAGAATGTTGATATCCCAAAAGTTTAGCCAGCCAACATCGCCTAACAGAGGAGGCTGTCGAAAAATACCTTAAATGTCATTGATTTATATAGAAGCGAGATCGCTTCCTCGCAACTTCGGGTATGCTCGGAACGATAGGCGAAATATGTCTATAAGAGATCAAAAATAATGAGGTGAGAAAATGGGAAAAAATGATTTAGTTGCACCATGCGGTGATTATTGTGGTGGCTGTGGACAGTATAATGGATTAATTGTTGAAACAGCCAAGCAAATGAGAGAATTTGCAGATCTTTACGGATTTGAATTTCGATCCGAAGGGTTGTTCAATTTTAAGCAATTTGTGAAGGGATTAGAATGGTTCATCGAGAACGCGAAGTGTCCAGGTTGTCGACAAGGTGGAGGGCCAGCTTGGTGTGAAGTAAAAAAATGCTGTTTTGAAAAAGGATTGCGTATCTGTTTTGAATGTGAAGAGTTTCAGTGTTCCAAATTTAAGGAGTATGCAGACCCTGACACGATGGATAGATATAAGAGATTTAAGGAAATAGGATTTGAGAAATGGGTTCAGGAACAAGTGCAGAAAGCCAAGGAAGGCTATGAAATACATTTGCAGAAAGTAGCATCTTTAAAACCATAGCAATCAAATGGCAAGATTAATCTGTGGTGATCGGGCATAAGAGAAAATAAATATGACAACTTCGCATAATACAGCATATACGGATTACTTTGTTAGCCCAAATTTCGGCTTCGCCGATACTCCTTATATGCTGGGAATGTTGTAAGAAATCGTGAACCACGGGCAACTATTGGCAATTTTTTAGATATCCATGCAACATTTATAAATGAAATGAGGTAGATGAAATGAGCAATGAAATTAAGGAAAGACATCATCACTCGAATTTTGCTTTCTGGATAATATCTGTGATGCATGACAATCCACTTCTCCCGATTTTTAGAAATCCTTACAAGCTACTGGAAGCAGCCGGCCTCAAACCGGGTCAAAAAGTACTGGAGGTTGGATGTGGTCCAGGATTTTTTACAATTCCTGCGGCAAAAATAGTGGGAAAGGAAGGCACAATTTACGCTGTGGATGTGCATCCGCTTGCGATAAAAAAAGTTCAAAAGAAGGTTGAAAAAGAGGGAATAAAAAATGTGACTCCTATCCTTGCAAATGCATCTAATACCGGACTACCAGATCGAAGTGTTGACCTTGCCTTCCTTTTTGGTCTTTTTTGCTCTTTCAAGGCGGCAACACGGGTTCAAATCCCGTTAGGGGCAGCAAAATATGGAGAAAGTGGAAAAGTTATGAGCATATAAATTTTCACCTTTTTTCGCCTCAGGAATTTGTTACTCCTTTCAGTGTAATAGAACTTGTCTTCTATATGACAGTAATCACGCAAAATACGGGATTCAAATTCTATAGAATCTCTCCTGCTCTTTTGGAGGTATATGCGAAGCATTCATACGAATATCCAGATCAAACATTCCCAATCGCGAAAGTCCCCAAAAAAGTGCTTGACAAGATTGCATAAATGATTATAATTAATTATATAAATAGAAGGGATTTCTCCGGAAAACGGGCTACAAGACACCATTCATTTGTCAGGAGCGCAGGGAACCTGACCTACGAAGCTAGCGAGCTATTTATAAAAAAATGGATTAATTGGTCACCTTAATACACTTCTAATTATTTAAAAATTTAAATATAGCTTGACATTTAAAAACAAAAGGCTATATAGGAGATACCAAAGATTTTGAGCTAACGATTAAAACTTAAAGAAAGGAGTCTCAAGCCCAATTATTCGTTAAGAAGGTTAAAGAAGATAACTATTTTCAAAAGGTGGTGTATTTTTTCTGAAAGGAGAATAAAAGTATGTCTAAAGGGACAGTAAAGCGGATAATGAGAGAAAGGGGATTTGGATTCATTTTGGCTGAGGACGGAAGAGAGATATTTTTTCATCGCTCAGAACTTCAGGATGTGGACTTTGATAAATTAGAGGAAGGAG
>JAUWYR010000017.1 GCA_030615745.1 Candidatus Zixiibacteriota bacterium
TAAGAACTGCTGAAAAGATAACTAAGGAGGCTGAGGAGGTAAGAGAAAATGTCACTGCCTCGATTTTGATAAAAGATTTAGCTAATTGTAAAAGCATGCTTTTCAGTGATCTACTTGATCAATTTAAAATCAGATACAAAAGGGATGAAAAATTTAAAAAGGTTATAGATTCTTGGGCTGATCGAGTCGGTATGGATCTGAATGACCCTAAACTTATTGAGAAACTCTGTGTTGAGGGAGCTTACACTTTAATCAACAGGGTCTTGTTTTTACGAATCTGTGAAGACAAAGGTCATGTTAAGCCAAAGTTGACTAAGGATTCATTAAAGAAGTGGAAAGAAATGGTGGAAAAGCCGAGCCGTCTGCTTGGTTTGGCATTTGAAGAAATATCTGATAGATTCGAAGGTTTGTATAAATCACCACTTTTTGATGACATTAAATTTGAGGATGTCAAATGGAATGATAAAACTATCAATTTCATTTTGAATACATTAGGTGAGCATGACTTCGGAAAAATAACCAAAGACATTTTGGGGCGAGCTTATGAACAACATATCACTAAAAAAGAGAGAAAAGAGCTTGGGCAGTTTTATACCCCAGACTTTATTATTGATTACATTTTGGATAGAGTGGAACTTTCGCCAGATAAAAAAGTCTTAGACCCAGCTTGCGGTTCAGGTGGATTTTTGATCAAAACATATGACAGATTAAAAGAAATGTATAGAAAAGAAGGATGGACAGAGGAGTCAGTTCACACAGAAATTTTATCAAAAAATCTTTTTGGAATTGATATCAATCCATTCGCAACTCAGTTAACGGTGATGAATTTGTTTTTGAAAGATTTAGATCATCCAACAAGCAATATAAACATTGCTGAAGGTGACTCTTTGGAAAGGCTGGAAAACTTTTTTGATTTAGATTATTTTGAAAAGGAAAGCCCTTTAAACAAGTTGACTAAATCAAACAAAAGATTTTCCCATGGTAAGATTTTAAAAGAGATGCCTTTTGATATGGTGGTTGGCAATCCACCTTACATCAGCTTTGGAATAAGAGGCTCCAGGGACTCAGCTAAGAGGAAAAAGGCATTATTAAAGCGACTGCGTGAGAAATATCCTAACTCTGCTGAGTATAAAATCAGCCTCTATGCTATCTTTATGCAGAGAGGAATAGAGCTTTTAAAAAAGGGTAGCAGGTTTGGCTTCATTATCCCGGATAGTTTTCTTTTAGGAAGATTCTTTTCCAAAATCCGTCGCTATATTTTGGACAATTGTAAGATAGTTGAAATAGTTTTGTTTATGAAGGATTTCTGGAAATATGGGATAGTTGGAAGACCAGTTATAATCATTCTTCAAAAAGAACCTGAAGAAAAAGAAAGGAAAAAAAACAAGCTTAAAGCTGTATTATATTCTTCATCTAAAGATATTCAAAATGGTCGCTTTAAATCTTTCTCCTATCCTCAAAGCTATTTTGAGAAAATACCTTATAGTCGATTCAGGCTGTTTTTTGATAAGGAGTCTAAGGCTCTTGTAGAGAAGATTGAAAAACAAACGAAGGAATTAGGTAGTATTGTTAGTTTTTCAAGTGGTCTTATAGCAAAAGGTAAAAAATCGGATATAACAAGTAAAAAAAAGACAAGTAGTAAATGGTTACGTGGATTGATCCAAGGGAGTGAAATCGATAGATATTCCATATCTTATAAAGACAACTTCATCTTATACGATTTAACGAAACTTAAAAGTGGATTTAAGGAAGCTAACTATTCTGAGCCAAAAATTTTTCTTAGAAAAACTGGAGACAAAATCACCGCCGCCTATGATAAAAAGGGGTTTTTGTGCCTTGATATTCTGCATGTGGGGAACTTAATTGATAAAAAATATGATCTTCGCTATATCTTAGGGATTTTAAACTCTCAAATAATAAATAAATATTATAACTTGATAAGCCTTGAGTCAGGGCGAGCTATGGCTCAAACTGATATTGAAACTATTGAGCTGTTACCTATAAAGTTAGCTTCGAAAAGAGTTCAAGCAGGGTTAGTTAAACTTGTCGATAAAATGCTTTTGCTAAATGAAAAATTAAATAAGGCTAAATCCTCTTCTGAAGCTGAAAAACTGAAAAAACAAATAAAAGAAGTTGATGAAAAGATCGAAAAGAATGTTCGTAAAATCTATGGGTTTGATTGAAAAATGAATAAAGAGGGATTGGGCTTAGTTATACCAGCTTTGGCTTTATCTTTTATCACTTTTTGCTTATTTTTCTTTTTTGGTCTTTTATTATTTTTTATTTTAGCAGTTTTATTTTCAATTACGACCATTTTTTTGATCTTCTTTTTCAGAGACCCGAAAAGAAAAATACCTCAAGGGGATGATCTTATTCTTTCTCCTGCTGACGGTAAAGTATTTTCTATTGAACCATTCTATTATCACCCGTTTTTTGATTCAGGGGGAAAGAGATTGAGCATCTTTTTGAGAATAACAGATGTGCATATTAACAGAGCTCCAGTTTCCGGAACAGTAAAATGTTTGAGATACATTCCTGGAAGATTTTATCCTGCTTTTAAGTCTGAATCTTCAGAGGGAAATGAGCAAAATGAGATCTGGCTTGAAAATGATAGGGGAAAGATAGTTTTAAAACAGGTCGCAGGATTTTTGGCAAGAAGGGTTGTATGTAATTTAAAAAAGGGTGAAAAAATAGAGATGGGAGAAAAATTCGGGATGATAAAGTTTGGTTCGAAAGTTGAACTTCTTTTGCCCAAAGAGATTGAAATCCTTGTAAGTCTTAAAGAGAAGGTGAAGGCTGGAGAAACACTCATAGCTAAATTTTAAATGGAAAAGATAAAAGGGATATTCCCCGGTATTTTCACCATCGGGAATATGATCTGCGGTTTTTTGGCTATCATCTCAATTTTTGATAATGAGCTTTTGACCGGATGTTGGCTTATTATCCTGGCTGGATTTTTCGATGCCTTAGATGGAGTAGTTGCCCGTTTGTCCAAAACCACATCCAAATTTGGAACAGAGCTTGACTCCTTTGCAGATTTTTTATCATTCGGAATCGCACCAGCATTTTTGCTTTACTCTTTAAAGTTATCTCACCTCGGAAAATGGGGTTGGATGTTAGGGATTGTTTTTATCTTATGTGGCGCTTTTAGATTAACCAGATTTAATTTGCAAAACCAAGAGGAGAAAAATTATTTTACCGGACTACCTATACCCTCTTGTGCCTTTACCATATCCGGATATATACTTTTCTCCAACCATCTCTGGGGTGAGATAAAAGCGCCAGGGGTTTTAATTGGCATAATACTTTTATTTTCCGCTCTGATGGTAAGTGGAATAGAATATGAGACATTTCCTGTTTTTCCTTTGAGGACAAAAAAGGACAGACTTAAATTAGTATATATTATGATTGCTTTGTTAGCTATATTTATAAAACCGAAACTTATGATCTTTCCTTTTGGATTGGCTTATACTTTATCTGGGATAGGAAAACATATTTATGAATTTTTCCATTTCGAGGAGAGACCTGTCCGGTCAGGAAAGATGAAAATTAACCAGAGGGATTTTTATGAAAAAAAATCATAAAAAAAAGCTTTTCTCTGCAAAAGTTTTTGTTAGATTAAAAGATGGGGTTTTAGACCCACAGGGCTCAACCATTAAAAGAGCTCTTTTGGATATGGGTTACAAAGGAATCGAGGAGATAAAGACTGGAAAAGTTTTTGAGATAAGCTTTGGCTCGGAGGACAATAAGAAATCAAAAGTTCTATTAGATGAAATATGCAAAAAGCTTTTAGCCAATCCGGTAATAGAGAAATACAGGTTTGAGATAGTTTCAAAAAAATGAAATTTGGTGTTATCACATTTCCTGGTTCCAATTGTGACTATGATTGCTACCGGGCAGTCAAGGATGTTTTAAAAGAGGAGGTTGAGTTTTTGTGGCACAATGACACCTCTTTGAACGGATGTGATTGCGTTATTCTCCCTGGTGGCTTTTCCTATGGAGACTATTTGAGAACCGGAGCGATCGCCAGATTTTCTCTTATAATGAAGGAGGTTAAGAGGTTTGCAAACTATGGGGGAGCAGTTATTGGGATCTGCAACGGGTTCCAGATTCTTTTAGAATCAGGTCTTTTGCCAGGGGCTATGCTTAAGAATAAGTCTTTAAGATTTATTTGTAAATACGTATATATCAGGGTTGAAAATGTCGATACGCCTTATACCAATAAATGCAAAAAGGGTCAGGTTCTCAAAATTCCGATAGCTCATTCGGATGGCAATTATTACATCTCTGAAAAATGGTTAAAAGAGCTAAAAAAACAAAATCAGATCGTTTTCAGATATTGTGATTTAGATGGAAACTTAGATATCAGGTTCAATCCGAACGGCGCTTTTGATTTTATAGCTGGGATAAAAAACAAACAGGGAAATGTCTTGGGAATGATGCCTCATCCAGAGAGGGCATCTGAGAAGGTTTTAGGTTCTGCTGACGGTAGATACATATTTGAATCGATAGTAGAATATTTTAGAGGGAAAAGGTTTTGAAGAAAAACGAGATAACCTTTTTGATAGTAGCATTGATCTTAGCCGCTGTAGTAGGAGGAATAATAGGTGAGATAGTCGGCTCTTTTCTTCCTCAGGGACATGTTAAAACCCTTTTCACCCAGCACTATCAAAAGATTGGATTTGAGCCTGCAACTCTTAATCTTTATGCTATCTCATTCACTTTTGGTTTGAGGTTTAAGATAAATTTTGTGAGCATTCTTTTTATAATATTGGTGATCATATATTTCAGGTGGTGGTATCTTTAATAATAGGTGATAGGTGGTAGGTGATAGTAATTTTTTTAGGAGGAGGTTATGTTTGGAGGAATTGGCGCTCAGGAGATCATATTAATTCTTTTGGTTCTACTTCTACTTTTTGGTGCAAAGAGGCTTCCTGAGATAGCACAGGGTTTGGGTAAAGGAATAAGGGAGTTTAAAAAAGCTATGAAAGAGACATCTGACGAGCTGAATAAGGCTGTGGATGAGGAAAAAAAGTTAGAGGAAAATCAGAAGGATAAATCTACTGATAAAAAAGAGTGAAGATGGGAATATTTCAATTAAAAGACATAAAAAGGATAGCTTCTTGTCTGGGCGCCTGTGAAATTAAAAAGGAAAAGGACCACACCCGCCTAAAAATTGAGAAAAAAAAGGAAAAAAGAACTATAATCCTTGAGCTTTACCCTGAGACAGCCTTAGGAAAGACAAAAGGTCCTTTAGTGGTAGTCTACACACCTGACTGCCACCTTCAGCTTCACAACTGTTCGGGCTACGTTGTATCAGAGGAATTGGGTGAGGTTACCTTCATCGGAGAGACAAAGGACAAAATATCTGGTTTGGTAGTTGAACATCAAGCTGCTTGTGCCCTTTATGCTAATGTCAAGCGTGAGCTTATCTCAGGAGATTTCACCAAATTCGGAATAGAGGTAATGCTTTCAGGAGTGGCTTTGTCCTTAGCTGAGGAGATATTGGAGAAGAAGAGATAGAGAAAAGTAGGTCGAGATTCCAATCTCGACAGAAAGGGAGTTTTTTATTTAATTAGAAGCATCTTCTTAGATTGGACAAAATCTTTTGTTTTTAATTTATAAAAGTAAACTCCTGAGCTCAATTTATTACCATTTTCATCTTCTCCGTCCCACTTTATTGCTTTTAACCCTCTTTTCTGATGTTCGTTTATTAAAGTTTTAATCTTTTGACCTAAGAGATTATAGATGCTTAGATTTACCCAGGCGTTTTTAGGCAAGAAGTATTCGATTGTTGTAGCCGGATTAAAAGGATTGGGATAGTTAGGGAATAGTTGAAATTTTGTGGGATGGGAAGATGGGTCTTGTTCAGGGACATCTACTGATTGAGATATTATATAATTCATTTTTCTGGCTAAGCTATCAGCTACTTCAACACTTATCAAGTTTACTTCTCCATTTATATCGAAAGCAAATAGTTCGACTGAATCAGCAGGAATAGTTTTACCTTGTAAACTCCAGAGCAAAACCTTTAACCTATCTTCAGTATCCGTAAATTTAATATCCATATCTGCCCTCAAGTTTAGATTATCTACTGTACCAGTATAAGTAAATAGTAAATAAATTGCTCGAATGGATTGGGATGATTTCGAAAAAACTTTCACTTTCTCATTTTCAAAAAGAGTGTATACATAGGCGGTATCATAAGTGAAGGGAGGAAAAGGAAATTCCCAAGGCAATGCATCTCCTGTAATTACTCTGATCAAAAAAGCTAAGTCTGAGATGGATAAGGTTATTCCATCAGCATTCACATCAGTAGCGTTGATCTGGATTTCCCTCCAGTAGGGATCATCTGAGAATACACTCCAGCCATGGATGAAATAATCGGAAAAAAGCTCTGCATCTTCCATTTCATAGGGATAACCATTAACATTTACATCTCCCCGCCAGCTATCTCCACGTGGTATCAAGATTCCTCCATCAATGAAATAAACACCTCTAACTATATCCATTAATGGTACAATCGTATCCGAGTAGGGGAATTCTAAAGGATCAGCACTCACATATAGTATGTATCCGCTTGGATCAACTAAAATGTTCTCATCGTATAGGGTTGTATCCCACTCAAAGCTAACAGGTAGATAGCGCCCCCTGAGTGTGAAATCATATTTGATCTGAAATTCCAAAAAGACCAACGAGTCATAGGTGAAATTGGGCTTGATTGGATATCCCTGATAACCGTCAGGCATATCAGCAATACCAACTACCTTCACCTTTTTCTTATAAACATCATAACAAGGCATAAACTCGTAGTAGAACTTCTCAAACATATAGTGAGGGGTGTTCTCAGATACCCAGAAGTCGATGCTGTCGATGAGATCCCCTCTTGTAGCATCCAAAAGAGTCAAATAGTTTGGGTCCCACTTGATTATAAATTGAAAGCCTCCAATATTTACCTGATTTCTTAGGAAAAGAGCAAGATTGACTATATCTCCTGGATCAGCTTCTTCCTCCTCGATTTTGACATTGATAACAATAGATTCCTCTGTCTCACTATTGCCGACATAGGACAAACTGAAGAAAGATAAAAGGAAAACGAAACCGCTCAGAAGCAAAATACTTTTCCTCATTTCCTGATCCCTCTGAAAAACTTAGAACTAAAGAGCAATCTCCTCTATAAACAAAGTAGGAATTAGAATATAAATGTCAAGAAAAATCGCTTAATGAAATAAACGCTTTTCCGTTGTAGAAATTATCAGGAGAAAGCAGTAAAGATGTTAATTTGACAAAAGATATATAGATTCTTAAAGATCAACCTACTATTTTATTATCTGTAACCATTCCCCCATAAGAAAATAAATCCTTCCGATCAAAAGGGACATCCTCGACATAACGGTATATCCGAAGGATGCTCCAAAAGAGACCATTAAAAACCAGATTCCAACCTTTGCCCCGGAACCAACTAATCCCTTGTGCTCTTTGGAGAAAAAAAAGTAGACCAGACCAGTTACCACCCCTAATATTAAAATGAAATTATTCAAAGATTCAAACCAGTTCCCTGTCCACAGTGGTAAAAGATTCGCATGGATTTGAAGAATTAAATCACCTGTTCCATATCCTATTATGGCAATTCCAGCAAAAATCCCTATTATCAAAGCCATAGACCATCTCGAAAGCCAGAAAAAATTCTTTGTGAACCTGCTGAAAAGCAAAACTCCCAAGGTAAAAGGGATCAAAAGTATCAGATCCCCCCTCATAAGTGGGTCTCAAAGATTAGGACGAAAAACATTATGGTATTCTAAACAACACCAGTATCCAGCTGAAACACCGACATAGAGATGTTCAGCAAATTTATAAAAAGGATTATCCTTATATAAAAAACTGAAAACACATAAGGTCAATCCAGCAGCAAGCCAAACTCCTATAAATTCAACTGAAAGCATAATAGATTAAAAATCACTATCCTCCAAAAATTGGAAGGCAGAAAAATTTTTCATCTCTTCTTTTTCTTTCTTGTTGAAAAATATGCTATATTCCCAATCAATATAAAAAGAAAAACAACTATATGAGAAACTGACTGTGAATCCATTCCCCTTCTTCCTAATCCAGTTTCACCCACCAATTTCTCATATTCAGCCGCACCCTTCATCCCACCTAAAAGACCAACAAGTTGTCCAGATTGTAGATACGGATAAAACTCAGGCGCAGAAACAGCAGTGCAACCTGATACTAATTTTATATGAAAACGGGAAACAACCTGCAGGATCCACTCCTTTGTTCCGGGAAGACCTCCTGAGATATTTATGATGATGTCTAAATCTTTGTAATTTTTCACATCCTTCATAATTGGCAAATCCTCAACTCTGTTTCCGTGATAATCTGTTGGAAAAGTAATTGGAATACTTTCCCCTAAAGAGACCATAACAATCTCACGTCCTTCCTTAAACCCTAAATTGACAAAGTCCACCCCATATTTTTTATTAAACTCAGAAACAGCCACCTGATTAAAAGCAGCCTCAGCTAAGGGTGAGCCAGTTGCCCAGAGCTGGATGGAGATTACTTTGAGATTTTTTTGACAGAGCTGTCTTACAACAGCCAGATTCATAGGCCATAGCTCAGGCATAGAACCCGGATCATAATCGCATGCTAACAAAACCTTTGAGCCTTCAGGCAAAGACTGAATCTCATCATAAAAGCTCTGAACAGGCGGAGTGACTGAGAAATCGATATTTAAGGGAAAAATCAAAGGTAAAGCAATTGCGCCCACAATAAAAATGAAGATAATCCTTCGGTCAAGTTTTTCTAGACTCTCAAGGATTTTAAGTATCTTCTTTTTCATATCAAAATACAGTTGTAGGTCGAGATTCCAATCTCGACAAAAATCATTCACCTCCCATATAGGTTCTTTCCAATCCCACTAAAACCTTAAGTCCAGTTGAAATTGCTCCTAATGCTGCACCTATCATAATTGCACGCTTGGCTGCGAGCTGAGGAACATTCATTATCCACTCGATAAAATCAGGGAAGGGTCTCCACAAGAACTCTCCCACAGGCACCCTTCCAATCATAACTAAAACAGCGGTAACACCTAACAAGGCCGCTTCCCAGGTTCTTATCCTGAACGCTCGAAAAGCTGCGGATGCGATATAAAATGCTAAAAGAGAAAACATAGTAGCCTGCATAGGATACATAGCATTCATAAAAATCCAGTTGAAAGTTGTCCCCTCCTTTATTCCAAAGCCAATTCCTAAGATTATCATTAAAACCAGACCAGATAAAAGGAGAATTTTATATCCCCAATCTCTCTCTTTTCTTTTTATCACCTGAGAGTTAACCCTGACAATATTTCCTACCCCCAGAACATAGGCAAATGCGATAACGATTATTGCCCATTGATTCACCCTATGAGCTATCTGTGTCCAATGTGGCTCTGGAATGAAAAAGTCGGAGATGAAGAAAAAACCGGCTAAAAAACATATTACTATGGGAACTTCTCTACGCATTTAGACTCAACTCCGCACTAAAAGTTAGCTTCTATATAAAAAAATGGTAGCCGTCCCGCTAAAAGCGGGACGAAATTATCTATGTTGGTTCGGGAATTGGAATTCCCGAACCAAGCCTTAATGCGGGAAATCCCCGGAACGGGTCTTGCCTGCCCGGCCAGGGACGACAATTCCCGCATTAACCAAAATTTAACTTCTTTTTTAAAAATTATTACCGCACAAAAAACCAAGATGAAAACTTAGTAATACCAAAAGTCTCAAGCAAAGCTCCTAAGATTAAGATAATTATTATCAAAAACTTAGCTAAATCAGAGCCTTTTAAACTCCCCAAAAGCTTTGGCTCTTTTGAAAGATAAGCTGAGGTTGCAAAAAGCTCCTCACCAATAATAGTGTAATCGCAGGCAACCACAAAAAATGGGAGCTGATGAATATTAGCGGTTCCTGCAACCTGAATTGCACCGGTTGAAAAACCGGTCTCAGCCATAATTAAAGACTCTGCGAAAAATGAGCCGAACATAAGATTAGCTGCAGGACGCTCCCTTAACATAATTCCATTCACACCCGCAGTGTAGGCGAACTGCTCATCCGAGATATATCTTATATTATTTTTATCATAGGCATCCGGTTTTCCAGCCTTTATATATCCTTGTTTAACAGCCTCCTCTGCAACTGGAACAACAAATGGTCTGCAGATCGGAACTAAGAGTGGGACATCGTATCTCGCAACCATCTCAGTAACATTACCTAAGATGATCATAGATGCAACGGTCTGCAGATTATCCATATCCTCTATCCCTGAGATATATAAAATTGGTTTGCCCATCTCAGTTGCCCTTCCAACCGCCTCCTCAATAGCATCTAAACCAGAAATCCTGCGAACAAAAAGTGATTTACCTTTTTTAGCCTGATTTATAAAATAGAAGACAAAGGCAAAGAAAAGCCCAAGTATAACCAAGACGTTGATTCGATTAAAATCAAACCAAGAGGAGAGATAGAAAAAGATAGGGGACATTAATTTAGCTAAACCTTATCCCACTTTGGATTTTTTTTAAAACCACCCCTTATTAAAAGAGATACCTGAACAATTCTACAAAGTAATCTCCTCAAAAGCCCCACAGGGCTTTAGTCACCATGAGATACCAATTGTGAATCTCCGTGATTCTATCTGCCAGAAGGGAGATTCTTCCCATCACGGTTAATCCAAACCCCGCGCCGAATCCGATCATGAGAATCCAGATTCCCAGTCTGGCCGCTCCTCCCACCACCCCTTTATGCCCCATGGAGAAGAAGAAATAGATCAAGCCACAAAGAACTCCCAGCATAATCAAAAGGTTCCAGACCCCTTGAATGTTGGTGAAGTGTACGGGTAGCATGGTGGCGTGCAGTTGTTTTATAACCCGTTGTTGCATCTCCAGCGGTATGGCCACTCCCACCGCAATCCCCATGTAAAAGGCGATGGCGAAGCGGGAGATCCAGGACCACTTTTTGGAAAAGCGGGCCCAGGTCATCATTCCCAGAATCGTAGGCAAAAGATACCACCACTCGCCTTTTTGAGTGACTGGCTCCCAAACCTTGGGAATGAAGCCGTTGAAGTAAAGGATGATAGCAAAATAACCCGCTGAAACCCCTACTACCAGATGCTCGGCAAATTTGTAAAAAGGGTTGTCTTTATAAAGGAAGGAAAATATGCATAAAGTCAAGAAAAGAGCAACCGTATTCCAGATTATAGTCCCCAGGTCCATTCTCCATCCTCCTTACTTAATTTTCTTTTTTCTGGACATAAAGTAGCCAATGTTGCCTGCCACAATGAACAGGATAATCACGATGTGAGCGGTGGTCTGGATGCTCATCATCTTTATGGCTCGATCACCCTGTTTAGACAAAACCTCATACTCAGAAGCTCCCTTAAGTCCTCCCATCAAACCGAATATCTGTCCAGACGCCAGATAGGGATAGTAATTGGCGGTCATCACTCCGGTGACGCCCACGGCTAATTTAACATTGTAACGTCCGTTACCGTAGATAATCCAGTAGTCAGTGATGTTACCGGACGAGATATCGATCACCACCTTCACATCATCATAATTTTGAACACCTCGCATCATGGGTAGGGAATCCAAAGGCACTCCGTAGTAGTCTGTGGGAAATGGAATCCTAAAGTTCTGACCCATGCCCAGAATGACTATTGAAAAATAGGGCTTGTAACCCAGATAGCAGTAATCTATTCCGCTTTTCTTGCCAAATTCTTTGCTGAGTTCGCTTATCAATTGCTCCGCCATTCCCGGTCCGTTCTGGGAAAGCGCGGAGATGATAAGTTTGACATCTTTGGCAAAACACTGACGCATGATGGCTTTTGCCATGGGATGCACCTCGGCCATGGCTTGGGGATCATAATCTATCGCCAGAAACAGAATATCCCCCGGCTCTAAGCTCTCGACACAATCGTAGATAGCTTTCACCTCCTGGGTGACATATACGGGAACCCGGAAGGGATTCAAGACCGGGATGATCACCGCTATTCCCACCACCAGGTAAACCCATCTCCGATCCAGATTCATCAATCTCTCATAGAAATTCATAATCGTACCTCCAAAAGTTAATCATGACCCATATATGCTCTTTCGATCCCCAGGATGATCTTCAGGCAGGTAGCGACAATTCCCAATCCTATTCCGATTAAAATAGCCCGATTAGCCGCCATACTGGGAACCATTAAAATCCAGGTAGCTAACTTCTGATTTGAGCCAGAGATAGGTCCCAAGGGGATCAAACGGAGCATTATCACCATTGCGGTCAAAAGCAGAATAGTAGCCAGAACGGTTCTTGCCCGGAAAGCCCGGTAGGCGGCAGAGGCAATATAGAAAGCCAGAAGAGAAAACATGGTGGCTTGAATGGGGGTATAGATATACCAGAAGACCTGCATGAAAGGGGTTCCCTCTTCAATTCCCCATAGAGGGCCACCGATTAGCATAAAGAAAAGCCCACCCAAAGCTACCACGCTATATCCCCAGCCTGGTGATCTTTTAACCACCTTATCCAGTTGAACCTTAAACAGGCTCCAGATGCCCAGAAGCATAGCAAAGATGCCGATGACGATGATCCAATCCAGTCCATATTCGTAGAAGAACACTCCGGCATCGTGGGGGATGAAATACTGAATAGCCATGAACGCCCCTGAGACAAAAACGATAATAATGGGGAGCTGTCGGCGCATGCTTTTCTCCTTTAATAAGGCTCGATGCTCGGATATGGTTGTCGAGGCTCGTAATGAAGCTCGTTATTTCGAAACTCGACACTTAAAAATTTCTTTATCCAATTAGGTAGTACAGCTTCTAACTTCGAGCCTCCAGCCTCGATACCAGCTTCGTCAACGTTAACCGAGCGTCGAAAACCAATTTTCATGAAATCCTCTTTGACACTTTATAGTATGTCTTATAAAGATTATAGTTTCACCGCAAACAACTTTATGAAGAAATCCAGATGAAATGAAGCCGCCAATCCTCCTAAGATCAGGCTGATCATTACCAGAGCCTTTCCCCAATCCTGGGCCTTAAGCGAGCCTAAGAGCAAAGGTTCCTTTCCCAGGTAGGCTGAGGCGGCGTAAAGTTCTTCTCCGATCAAGGTATAGTCTGTGGCAGCTACAAAGAAGGGGATCTGGGCAATCTCATCTGTGCCGGAGATCTGGATCGAGCCTGCCACCGATCCGGTCTCTGCTAAAATCAAAGATTCCGCATAGAATTTCCCCAAATAGAAGTTGGTAGCAGGTCTTTCTCTGACCATAATTCCATTAACCGCTGCCACATAGGCAAACTGCATGGAGGTAACGTAGAATATGTTGTCCTCTTTATACATCTCCGGTCTTCCTGCATCCAGATAGGCCGCCTTCACCGTCTCCTGCGCCACGATCATCACTATGGGATCATTACAGGGCACCAGTATGGGGGTGCGGTATTCTGCTGTCATCTTCGATATTCGAGCTAATATCGTAAAGGAGGCGATGGTGGCTACGTCGGCGGCAGTTCCCAAGCCCAGAATGTAAAGAATCGGCTTTCCCATTTCTGTGGCTCTCCCGATTGCTTCATCCACTGCCTCAATCCCGGCTAAAGGACGAATATAGAGCTCCTCTCCTTTTTTTGCCTTTCTGATAAACATTATAGTGAATACTGTAAAAATCACACAAGCAACCAAGATTACAGTCCTGCCTGTGTGAAACAGCTGACCATAGGCATAAGCGGGTGGGGAAACATCAGATAAAGATGACCCTTTCTCCGCATTTGCCCTCACCCGATAGTAAAAATTCTTATGACTGGGGAAATAATCCTCAGACTTCTTCTCCTTAACCCCTCCATCCTCGTAAGTATTGACCCCCGCGGCTACCATTCTTCTAACCACAAATCCAGAATCGGGGTTATCTGATCTTAATATCTCGTATGAAATTACATTACTTTTTCCAGCTCCATCATCAGGTGAGAGCTCCCAGGTAATGGTTATGGAATGACCGTTATCATTAGGAGTATCGAAGGCTTTCATATTCAAAGGAGGAGCAGGAGCTTGAACTGAAGTATTTGAGAAATCAGAGGCAGGGGAGTTAGCGAAAAATACAAAAAAAAATGATAAAAAGAATGAAAATAAAAAATAATGAAAACTTTTATTCATATTCATCTTTTCTCTTCCTCAAATCTCAAATCTCTATCCAAGCATCCCAAGCCAGGTTCCAAAGATATAATCCATCCTTCCGATCAAAAGGGACATACGGGACATAACAGTATAGCCAAATGATGCTCCAAAAGTTATCATCAAAAACCAGATCCCCAATCGAGCAAGTCCTCCAAAAGTACCCTTGTGCTCTTTTGAGAAGAAGAAATAGGTAAGTCCACAGAATGTTCCTACTATGATGATAAGGTTGCCTATAGTTGTATAAAAATCGCCATGAACATATAAAGGAAGTATAGTTCTTTGAATTTGACGCAAACCATTGCTAACCAGATAAGTTATGAAATAATAGCCTGAGGTTGTCCCAACCACGAAAGCCAGAGACCAACGCGATATCCAGCCGATCTTGGGGAAAAGTCTTAAAAGCATCAAAAATCCTAAAATCCCACCAAAAATGTAACTCCAGTGCATATAGTCAGCCATTCCTGCAGAAAACCCCTGAGTTATGAAGGTGTTCAGACCTATTTCCACGTTGCGGATCATCTTGGCAACAAAAACGGTCCAGAACAAAGTCACAAACCAGTGTCCGGCTGAGACCCCGATAAATAAAGCCTCACAGAATTTATAATAAGGATTATCCCCATAAAGAAAAGAGAAAATCCCGAGGGTCAAAAGTCCTCCGATCCAAATTCCTATATCTGGAGTAAGATGCATCTTTTTACCTCCGACTAAGACTCTTTTCTCTTTTTCCGAGTAGCAAAGTATGCGATATTGCCAACTATAACAAAAAATATCACCACCGCATGGGATACCCCTTGACCGAACATATAGCGCACAGCTCTTGCCGGTCTTTTAGCCAAAATCTCATATTCAGCAGCACCTTTCATTCCGCCTAAGAGCCCGACAAGTTGACCAGTATTGATATAAGGATACATCAGAGGAGCCTGAACCGCTGTATTTCCTGCGCCGAGCTTGGCATGAAATCGATCCACCGCGAATTGAACCCACTCAGTGGTCCCGGGATAACCAGCAGAAAGGTTATAGACAAAGTCAATATTGCTGAAGTTCTGAACCCCTTTCATTAAAGGTATTTCATCAATTGGAGTTCCGTAATAGTCTGCGGGAAAGGCGGCATGAATATCAGAGCCCAACCTCTGAATTACAACTTCACCTCCAGCAATGTAGCCTAAATTAACATAATCTATCCCATACTTTAGATTCTTCTCTTTGATATCCGGCTCATTTAAGATAATCTCCAATGCCCAGTTTGCCTGTAAAGGACCTTGAGGCCACAAGCCCATTATTACAAGTTTTAAATCTTTGGAAAAACAATGCCTTAAGACTGACTCAGCCATGGGCTGGAGCTCCGGCATAGAACCTGGGTCATAGTCAAAAGAGATCAAAACCTTAGAACCTGAAGGCAGTGCCTCAACTGTATCATACACACCCCTGACCACTGGCGTGATATCAATATGCATGGTCACCTCAAAAAACAAAGGAAGCGCAATGGCTATGGCGATAAAGATAAAGATCACCCTCCGGTCGATCTTTAAAAGCTTCTCAAAAAATCCCATTTTTTAATCTCTTTACTAAAAAGGTTATTCTCCGCCAAGAAAAGCTCTCTCAATTCCTAAAATGACTCTGAGAGAAGTTGATACAATTCCCAAAGCAATTCCTATCATAACCGCCCTCTGTCCAGCGGTCTGGGGGAAATCCATTATCCAGTCAGCAATGTTACCCATTCTCCAACCTTCTGGTAACCAGGTGGTCAAATAATAACCGATAGGAACTCTTCCCAACATCACAAAGAAAGCAGCCAAAAGCAATATAGTAGCTTCTAAGTTCCTCGCACGAAAGGCACGATAGGAAGCAGAGGCAATAAAAAAAGCTAAGATAGCGAACATAGCTGCCATCAAGGGATAATAGATCCGGTCATAAAGCCAATAATATCTGGTTCCGAACTCGCCGAAATCTCTTCCCTCACGAATACCAATATAGACAAAAAGAAAAAATCCTAAAATAGTTACGATGCTAAAACCCCAGCCCGGTCTTTTCTTGTAAACTTTATCCACATTGATTTTCAATAAATTTAAAATCCCTAAATATATAGCAAACGCAGCAATCACCATGAACCAATCGGAGAAAAGATCTCTTACATCTGAAAAAGGAGCATGAGGAACAAAATAGGCGATGATAAGGGTAAAACCCACTATGGCTGTGATGGTTAAAGGGACCTCTCTTCGCATTTACTTTACCTCATGAAGTTCTTTATCCTGCTGAAAACAAAGGACTTATATCATAAACTCCCAAACTCAAAAGAATAGCACCAATAACTATTGCTGCTAAAAATATAAATTTACCCACATCCTGACCTTTTAAGCTTCCTAAGAGCTTAGGGTCTTTTGAAAGATAAGCTGAGGCAGCGAAAAGCTCCTCGCCGATTAAAGTATAATCGCAGGCAGCAATAAAAAATGGTATCTGTGCAGGAGCTGCAGTTCCTGCGATCTGAATAGCCCCAACTGAATTTCCGGTCTCAGCTAAGATTAAAGATTCTGCATAAAATTGACCCTGAAGGAATATCGCAGCAGGTTTCTCCCTGACAAAAAGACCATCCACAGCAGCGGCGTAACCGAACTGGTCATCGGTGAGGTAGTAAACCAGATCCTCGTTAAAAGCATCCGGTCTTCCTGCATCAGTATAAGCTCCCTTCATCACTTCTCTGCAGGTAACCATCACCATTGACCGAGAAACTGGAACCTCCAGTCTGGCTTCGTATTCAGCGGCAACTTTGGCTACTCTTCCTAAAATAGTTACCCCTGCTATGGTTTGCATATTGTCCATATCTGAGATTCCCGGGATATAAAATATTTTTCTTCCCATCTCCGTTGCTCTTCCCACTGCATCATCCACTGCTTCCAGTCCGGCGATCTTTCTTATGTAAAGCTTTTTTCCGGCTTTGGCTCGGTTAATAAAATATAAGATGGCAAAGGATAAAACTACTACGAAGACAAAAATATTTAATCTGCTTAAATTGAACCACTGTGCCTTGGACATAGCTGGCAGGCTGGGAAAGGATAGAGAATAGTTTATTCCGTCAGTTACATTGATTTTATAAAAATACTCTTTTCCATCCGTAACATTATTGTCAGTGAATTTTTGAGCGCCTGAGGCAGAAGACCCTATAAGCTCATACTCCCCATCAGCTTCAGTGGCTCTTAAGATCTCATATCCTTTGACATCATTTGCCCCGGTTCCGTCATCTTTTGATTTTTCCCAAGTTATGGTAATGCTTCTGCCCCTATCATTTGGAGTGTCAAAAGCACCCACATTGGTTGGTGAAGCCGGTGGGATAGTATCTTTTGGAACTATAAGCTCCTCTTGTGCTATTGCGATTGAAAAAAGCAAGATGAAGTTGAAAAGTAAAATCAAAACTATTAAGCTGAGCTTTTCCTTTAAGCTTTTACTTTTTGAGCTTTTCATAATATTTTTTCAAAAATAAAATGCCACTCAGACTGATAAGGTCTAAGTGGTTTTTAAAAAATCTTTAAGTTTTTGAAATCTTCTTAACAGCAAAAAACAATCTCTTCTCCTCAAATTACTGACCTTAACTACCCCCTGTTTACAATCTTTAAAGAATGTATTATAAATTCTTATTTAAGTCAAGCAAAATCTGAAAGAATTTTTTTTATTGGGCATTTTTTTAAAAGTTTTAAGAAAGGCGAAGTTTTAATATTAAGAAGATAAATTGACGTATTTTTTAGATGAAAAATTAATGTAAAAAGGATAATTCTTTTAATTCAAAAAACTTTTTTGTTCAAATCAGTTTGCCAAGTCCTTGACTCAAAAAGCCTTAATTCTATTCTTCTAATAGCTCCACATTAGCTCTCGGAATTATTGCCCTTATTTTATCCCCAAACTCCACCTGTAATACACGGGCGGAAGATTCAGATTCCAATTTCTGAAGATTGGGAGGGAGATCAACAACTTTTCCTAATTTTCCAAAATAAGGCTCTCTTATCACCCTTATCTGCCTTCCTATCTCCAGCCCAACCTTTTCGTCGAATTCCTCCTCTTTCATCTTAGTATGCACATCTCTCTCACATGGAATAACCACCTCTGGACGGATAACACCAGCTCTTATTTGGGTTGCTCCATTTATACAAGCTTCCTCTCCCTCTTTTGACTTCAGAAGCTCGAAAGTCCTCTCAGCCATATTCATTTGCCCGAATCCCTCTGTAACCACCAAGGTTATCCCAAGCTCCTCTGAGCCGGTGATAGCCACTCCCAGATCATAACCTAAAAATTCCCTTAAATCCTTATCATCGAATCCACCAATAACTATACCTTTAGCTCCAACTGAGACTGCCTTTTTAATAGCAGAAGCTGTAACAAGACTTCCTCCCACTAAAACATAACCCTCGTAATCTTTGTTAATATGCTTATCGGACAAAACCTCGGTATTGTCTTTGCACACCATCTTGAGTTTTCCGTGTGTTTCCCCACCAATTCCAAAAATTCCCTGAATAAAAGAGCCCCAACTGCTTACCGCAACCCCTTCTTCTTGGTAAACCTCCACCACTTCACCTTTTAAATAAGCTTTTATCTCCACTGGTTGAGGATTGCCACGAATTAAAACCTGACCAGTAATTGAGGAGATACTTTCTATTGTTCCTTCGGTTTTAGTTTTGCACTCGGAGGTGAAAAGGCCAAAAAAGCTTTTGCTTTTAGCAATTACCTCGTTCTCTTCTACCTTTTCCCCCTCCTTTTTAAGCATATGATGAATCACATCCTCAGGAGGAACTCCTAAGATATTAGCCACATTTATAGGCTCAACCGCACCCGGCAGAAGGGTTCGAGCCACCACAGTGTCAGGCTCAACCTTATTACCCACCTTAACCAGAACCTCCCCCTTCAAAGGCAAAATTCTTTTTTTGGTTAACAAGATTTTTTCTGTAACTTTTAAACCTGGCGTATAAGCATGACCCATAATAATGCTCCTTATATATTTTAACTTATTTATTCTCGACCAAATTAAAAGTTCTCTGGCAGATAACTCTATTTACCTTATTATCTCTTAACAAATTCCTCACAATCTTTCCAAAGCCTCCTCAGGATAGATATCCAATGCGACCATCCATTCTTTTAACTTCTTCATTCTAATCTTATGGTCTTCTGGAAGATTAAAGGGTCTCCCTCTGGCATCGATTATTATACCAGTTACACCTCCGTGGATTTCCAAATCTACTTTATTCCCTTTGCCTTCACCCGCGTCGAATCCTCTCAGAGGATTCAAAATAGCCTTACAGGTTAAAGGCATACCTGTTTTCTGGTCCAGTCCTAAGGGAATTCTTAACATCTCTCCATAGTTTATGGTTCCTTCGATTTTCTCTCCATCGGGCATCTCAAATTCATATTTTAAAATCTCCTTTGGCTCTTTTAACTTACCTACCAGAGCAATGCAAGTTCCCAGATGGATCAAACAGTCCTTTTCAAACACCTGAGTGGCAGCCTTTGGATGAACATCTGTCAAAACACCTAACTGAGGCATCATAAAGATAGAATCAACTGCTAATCTTGTTATCCCCTCAGGTAAAAATCCATCGATTAGCATCAAGGCTGCTTGTTGCCTTCGTGGAGCATGGGATAAGACACCTCCTGAGCCAATAAGCATATTTAATGACATCATATTAACTAAAGTCTGACCACCCATAGTCTGCTCAAATGCATCCGCAATAGTCCTCTGCTGTTGAATTCCTTTTAGAACTGTGGCAAATGATTTGTGCTGGACAAAAGCTAATCTCAAGGCCTCCTTGGCAATCGCTTGTTCAAAAATCAGCTCCTCCATTGTCTGAGGGATAGTGGTTGGTCTTATCATTTTGTTCTTGACTCTGTTTCTCAAATCCCTTTCATCCATATCAAAAGGAAACCACCTGGTCACATTCTCCAACCCAGCCTCAGCAAAAACATTGGAGACTGAATAGCTCATCCCCAAATTGGCGCTTACAGTTCTGTTGAATATCCCCTGAAAGACTGAGAAGATATCAGTGGTTGCACCACCGATATCAACTCCCACAGCTTCTATCTGATTCATATCAGCAATGGTTTTTATTATCAAACCTACTGCTCCTGGTGTAGGCATTATGGGCGCATCTGTCCAGCTCATAAGTTTTCTGTATCCAGGTGCCTGAGCCATAACGTGCTCCATAAAAAGGTCGTGGATTTTTTCCCTGGCAGGCATAAGGTTCTCCCTCTCCAAAACCGGTCTTAAGTTATCAACGATATCCAGATCCACCTTTCCATCCAGAGTTTTTCTAATAGCCTCTTGCGCATCTTTGTTCCCAGCATAGATAACTGGAAGTTTGTATCCTGTTCCCAGCCTCGGCTTAGGATCTGCTGCGGATATAAGCTCTGCCAGTTCCACCACGTGGGTTGTTGTTCCTCCGTCTATTCCTCCGGAAAGAAGGATCATATCAGGTCTCAGGTATCTTATCCTTTCGATCTGTTGATGGGGAAGCCTTTTATCATTTGAGGCTATGACATCCATAACAATAGCGCCTGCGCCCAAAGCTGCACGCTCAGCAGATTCTGCGGTCATGCTTCTAACTACCCCCGCCACCATCATCTGAAGTCCTCCCCCTGCTGAAGAGGTGGAAACATATAAATCTGTTCCCACATTGCTATTTGAAGGGGATATGATCTTTCCTTTCTCATCCAATAGCTTTCTTCCGGAAAGCTCCTCCACTTCAGCCACAGCATTCAATACTCCCATAGTAACATCCTCAAAAGGAGACTCCACCGTAGTAGGTGCCTCACCCCTCACAATCAACCTGTAGTCTTCTCCTTTTTTCTCAATCAAAATCGCTTTGGTGGTGGTGCTGCCACAATCGGTAGCTAAGATAATTTTAATATTTTCAGGTTTTAAATCTTTCATATAACCTACTCACTCCTCTATAATATAATTGTCTAAGACCGAGTTCATTGTTGTGTCAGGACCTAGTCCTGACACCTGCTCTGCGTCAGGAGTAACTCCTGATGCAACTTTTAAAACCGAGTAGGGACAGGTCTTAAGACCTGTCTGGACCCATATGGGTCCCTACTTTTTATTTACGACTAAATCACTACATTTATCAAAAAATCCAAAATAGTAGGTCGAGATTCAAATCTCGACAAAAAGAAGTCGATTTTAGAAAATCGACCTACTGTTTAAATCCTATTCCTTCAAGGCTTCTACTAATGCTTCCCCAAACTTTTTCGCCACCGGAGGTCCTGAAGCAGTAATGATATTACCATCCCTTACCACATCCTCTTCAGTATAAAAAGCACCTTTATCTTTTAACTTATCTTCTTCAGATTTCCAGCAGGTTGCTTTTTTACCCTCTAATATTTTTGCATTAGCCAAAGTCACGGGCGCAATACAGATTGCTCCTACTATTTTACCCTGATTCAAAAATTCTTTTGCCAGATTATGAACAAAAACATCATCCCAGTACTGGGAAGCGCCTATACCTCCGACAAAAACAATAGCATCCCACTCCTCTGGTTTAATATCTGTAACCAAAAGATCAGGCTGAACCTCATGACCACCCATCCCCTTAACCATTTCTTTTGTGGTGCTGGCTACTGATACAATAGCACCTGCATCTGCTAAGACCTCCTCCGGGTCCAAAAGCTCCTCATCCCGATAATTTTTTTCAGCAATGACCATAACCACTTTCTTTCCTTCAATTACCCTTTGTTCCATCTTCTCAGGCTCAATTTCAGCCTCCTCCTTTTTCCCACAGCCTGAAAACAAAAGCCCCAAGACCAATAAAGGAACTAAGTTAAGTAAAATCCTTTTCATCTTCACCTCCTGTTTTAATTAAGATTATCCGTTCTTAAATCTTCTCTAAAATCTACCTCGGTTTAAAATCATTGCCTTACTCTTTCCCCAAAATAATCTGCCAGATATTTCTTTTTCCTTTCCTTTTTCTCTCCTCTTTTGCTTTTTTCTTCATCTCTTTCTCTTTAGCCTCCTGTTCTGCTTCGAATTTTTCTATTTTCTGTAATAAAATCTCAACTGTTCCCCTCTCCTCCATAAGCTTTCTTAACTCATCGTAATCCTTCCAGGAAAAAATCGCCTGAAAGAAAGGCTCAAAAAAGACCATCATCTGTGAACCAATATAATTTAAAGGCTTCATCGTCTCCAAGAACAATATTGCAGGAACAGACATCTTCCAATATATCACCTTTTTTGCAATCTTGTCCAAAATCTCATGTTGGTGCTGGGTAAGCTCTTTTTCCTTTGGATCTTTCGGTTGAAAGGAGAACATCTCCCTGAAGGTCATGATTTTTTTCCCTCTTTTAGTTTAGATTTTACGAAATCGATAACCTCATCTTTATTCTTTTCAAATCTCAAATATATACCCCTGAAATTCTCCAACCTCGACGGTCTCTCAAATGGGGAGAGTAAAACCCCATTTTTATCCACATAAAAACTACGATAATAGTTCCAATCTTTGGCCTTATTGGTGAAAAAAAATCTAACTTTGATTTTGTCCTTGCTCAGCTCATATTCTGTAGGGAAAAAAAATGATGATAAAGAACCAAAGAGAATTATAACAGAGATCACCAAAAAAAGGATGCTTTGGGTTGATAGATAAACTAAAATCCAGCACAAAATCAGAAAACAGATAACCAAAACCGATATTTTTGTGTTTTTTTTAAAAGGATAGGACCTCCATCTAAGAATTTCTTCTGACATAACTATTCCTTTTTTGGTTTTTCACCAGATGATCTGTATCTTTCCTTTCTGACCTGCTCCATCTCCTTTAAAAGCTCCTCAGATTTAAAAAATTTTTTCTTCAGCAAAAGTCTGACCAAAGCCTCTTGAGCTAAATTGTTGGAAAGACAAAGCTCCTCAAAGGTAACTTCCTTTACCTTGTCACCTATGACTATTTTTAAAGCTATTTTTTTGTCGTCTTTTTGAGCCAAAACAATTCCTTAATATGTTAAATAAATATAATAAATAAAAGAATTTTTTGCAACAGACAGAGATTATTTATTTGCTTTAACGTAAGACCAAAAACTTTAAACAAATCAAAAATTTTTCATTCACTTTAATTTTTTAAACTCTCCATTTTGGATAATATAAATGTAAAATAAGTTGTTTGCTCCTTGGGAGTCGAAATTTACTGCAAAAGTTTTGTCCAAATTTCCTATTTTAAAAAAGTTTTTTTTAATCTTTTTTGGGCTATGGTCATCTTTTAATGCAGAAGATAAAAGGATAGAAGCCTTGTAACCCAAAATAGCGGGTTTATTAGGATCTTTTAAGTAGGTTTTTTCATAAGTTTTCTCAAAAGATGAAAAAGAAGAATCACCTTCCAGATGGGAAAATTCCGATGCAAAAACAACACCTTCGACATAATCTTTTGCCAGGTCCAAAACTTTTTTTTCTCCCCATCCATCTGTTCCTAAGATCTTGGTCTGGATTTTTTTGAACCTAATCTGTGGAGCAATTAAGATCACCTCCTCAGGATACCCAGGAACAAAAAGTCCATCCAGGCTCACAGGTATAGCATCTTCGGGAATTGGTTCTCCATCCTCATCCACATACAAGGTTGAATCCAGACCGATCTCTTTTTCCTCAAGCAATATCTCCCTTAAGTTCGAAAGGTTTGAGCCAAAATCTGTTGCTCCCCTCTCATAGTATTCAACATCCACTACCTTTCCCCCTAACTTCTCCAGCTGAAGTTTAAATGCTTCAGATACGCAGGTCCCATATTTATCATCTGGAGAAAGGATAGCAAAATCTTTTAAATTCATCTCCTTTATAGCATACTCAGCCACTCCGCTCCCGATTTTTTCAGGGCTTAAAGCTAACTGGAAAACATATTCACCTATTTTGGCAATATCGTCAAAAGAAGCTGTGGGAAAAAGAATTGGGATGCCAAAACAATTAGCCACACAACCTGCTCCCACACTCTCCTCACTTGTGAGCGGACCCAAAATGACTAAAACGTCCTCATCGATAAGTTCTTTTGTTTTTATCGCCGCTTTAGCTGGCTTGCTCTCAGTATCCTTTATCAAAAGCCTTATAGGTACGGAAGTAGTTTTTTCTATTCCGAGTTTGATCCCATTTAAAAGGTCTTGACCATAAAAAGAAAACTCTCCAGAAAGAGGGGCTAGGACCCCTATTTTTAAAGCTTCAGCCCCTGAGATAAGTTCAGCCTCTAAAAGGAATTTTTGCACCTCCTTCAAATGAGGGCTTTGTGGAAATCTCTTTTTGAAATTTGAAAAAACACCTCTGGCGGAAGAAAAATTTTTTTGCTCCAATTCTTTTTTGCCCCAAAAGAAATAAACTTCGGAAAGAATATCTTTTGAAAAGTCTTTTTTTGATAACTTTTTAAGCTGACCAAGATCCAGTCCATGGGTCAGTAAAGGGATAAGAGACCTAAAAGCTAAAGATTTGGTCTTGGACTCTCCATTTTCGTAAGCCAGAATATATTTTTGAGCTGAGGTGAATTCATCTTTTTTCAAAAAACAGATATTTCCTAAATAGAATTGACATACAGGAACAAATCTGCTTTTAGGAAAATCACAGACAAGCTCCTCAAAATCTTTTTCAGCCTGAAGATAATCACCTAAGTTATATTCACATTTAGCCATCATCAATTTGAAGATAGTATACTTCGGGTCAAAAGGGTAGTCCAAACAGAGCATTTCAAATTTATTTTTAGCCTCAGAGTAGCTTCCTTTTGCATATAATTCTTTTCCCTTATTGAACTCAACTTCTAAACTCGAGGGATTACCAAAGACCGTCCCTTTAAAAAAGAAAATAAAAAAAAGCCAAAGGCTGGCATTTGATATTAAAAGCCTTTTCGCTTTCACCATACCAATAGAAAAGAAGCCGGCATTAAGAAAAAAAAACCTACAAAACTTTTTCCTAAAGTGAATACTTTCCGAAATCCTCAGGGTTAATTCTCCTTAGCCTCTCCTTAAGCGACTCCGGATCGTATTCGTCCGGTTTTTTGCCACCTTCCCTTTTGAGACGGAAAAGCTCGTCTGCCACATAGATTGGGACACCGGTTTTCAAAGCCAAGGCGATTGAGTCAGAGGGTCTGGCATCTATCTCCAAAATTGTTCCTTTGAACTCAATAGAGATTTTGGCATAAAAGGTTTGGTCAATCAACTCCGTTACTGTGATCTTTTTAACTTTTCCATCCATCGACTCGATCACCTTTCGGAGAAGGTCATGGGTTAAAGGTCTTTTAGAGGACATTCCAGAAAGCTCCATGGCAATTGCCCAGGCTTCAAAATGCCCGATCCAGATGGGCAAAAGCATGTTCTCTGAATCCAAAGGAGCCAGAATAACCACCGGTGAGTTAGTGGTTATATCCAGGGCCAATCCATTTATTTTTGCTTGAATCATAAAAGCCTCAAAATCAAATTTGTTTTTTAACCACCCATAGTTTTAAATTTGCGATAGCATCTTTTGAAACCTTTATCGGCACAGTATAAACTCCCAATGCTTTTATAGGTTCCTCGAGCTCAATTATTCGGCGGTTTATATCAAAGCCCTTTTCTTTTAAAAGCTCAGCGATATCAGCGCTTGTAACTGAACCGAAGACCCTGTCCTCCTCACCAACTGATACCTCTGCAGTGCAAGATATTTTCTCTATCTGAGCTTTAACTCTTTCATTCTTTCTTCTTTTTTTATTTTCCCTGAATTGTTTTTGCTTGGTTATCTCATCTATTGCTTTTAAGTTTTTCTTGCCCGCAGGGATAGCTAAGTTTTGTGGGAAAAGATAGTTTCTTCCATACCCATCTTTCACCTCCACCACATCCCCGCATTTCCCCAAGTCCTTTATATCATCTCTCAATATGACCTTCATTTTATCTCCGCACCTCCATACTTTTGTAAGGAAGGAGGGCTAAATGCCTTCCCCTCTTTATAGCCCTGGCTAAAAGGCGTTGGTGCTTTGTGCAGAGACCAGAGATCCTGCGTGGAACAATTTTACCCCGCTCACTTATAAATCTGATCAAAAGCCTATCATCCTTATAGTCTATGTTCTCCACTTTTTGCTCGCAAAATCTGCACTTCCTTTTGCTTCTTAATTCATCTATCATCTTTCCTCCGATAAATTACTTCTTAAGCTTTTTCTTTTTGTTCCACTTCTTCTTCTGAGACTACTGTCAAAAATCTAAAACAGGACTCGTTTAAGCGGAGATAACTTTCTAACTCTTTGGGCAAATCAGGATTGCTCTCATAGAGCGTAAATACATAATAACCCTCAGATTTTTTAGCTATAGGATAAGAAAACTTTCTTTTACCCCAGCGGTCAATCCTCAAAATGTTGCCATTTTTCGATTTAATAAAGTCCTCCACCTTCTTTATCTCTTCTTCGAATCTTTCATCCACCAAGGAAGGGTCTAAGATAAAAATTGTCTCATAGGTCCTCAAACTATCACCTCACTGGTTAAACTTGTTCATTCCCTCTTCTAATCCATACAAAATAATATACTCAACTGCATCAGCTGAAATTTGAAGCATTTTATCCACATACTTTTTTTCATTCTCATCGAAATCCTCTAATACATATTTTTCTAAGTCAACATCCTCTTGTGGGAGTCCAACTCCCATTCGAAGGCGTGGAAAATTATAAGTGTTCAACTGGTAGATAATTGACCTCAAACCCTTGTGACCACCTTCTGTCCCTTTCTCCCTTATCCTTATTTTTCCGAGAGGCAAATTAACATCATCACAAATGACCAAAAGCCCTTCAGCTGAAACTCCAAGATCACCCAAGCAGTCAACAACTGCCCAACCACTCATATTCATGAAGGTGGTTACCTTAGCTAACCAGACCTTCTTATCACCAAAATCTGCCTCACAATACAAATACTCACCTTTCCCCGGTTTTAAATTAACTTTTTTACCTTTTGCCAATAAATCTATAAGCTTATACCCCAAGTTATGCCGATTGTCCTCATACTCTTTCCCAGGATTACCAAGTCCTAAAACCAATTTTAACATTTTTTGAAAAATAAAATATGCCAAATTTTAGGTTTGTCAAGGAAAAAGGGGGCAACATTTAAAAAAGAGCTTAACTCACTTGTAATCAACCAATCTGAAACACAAATGTTTTTACATTCTTTTTTGAATTTATCTCGTTTTACTCTTTAGGCTCCTTAAGGACTTTTTTTCATCTTTATATTTGTTAATTTAGACTATCAAAGAACTTGAGTTAGGTCTCTGAAAAACTCCTATTTCCGCAAGAGATTGCTTCGTCCCTCCGTTCCTCGCAATGACAGTTGTTTCCTGTGTCATTGCGAACGGAGTGAAGCAATCCCTAAGTAGCTGGAATTCAATGAGATTGTTTCGTCGAGTTCCCTCGCAATGACAGGCTTCGTTCCTATGTCGTTGCGAGCCCCGATGACATCGGGACAAAACAATCTCTCATTTTAGATTACTCTATGTATAGATATTTAAATGGAACCTAAAGGTAATGGGTCTTAGTTCAAAAAAATCCGATTAAAAAGTAGATAGGTTCAATCTTTCATTGACTCGAGAAATTGAGCATTAGATTTGGTCTTTCTCATCCTGTCGAGCAAAAACTCCATGGCCTCAACTGAATTCATCTCATTTAGAAACTTCCTTAAAATCCAGACCTTGCTCAACTGGTCTTCCTTCAACAAAAGCTCCTCTTTTCTTGTGCCAGTGCGATTGATATCTATAGCTGGAAAGATTCTTCTGTCCGAGAGTCTTCTATCCAAAACCATCTCCATATTTCCAGTTCCTTTAAACTCCTCGAAAATCACCTCATCCATTCTGCTTCCTGTCTCAACCAGAGCAGTGGCTATAATAGTTAAGCTTCCACCTTCCTCTATGTTTCTCGCCGCTCCAAAAAACCTCTTGGGTTTCTGCAATGCATTTGAATCAACTCCTCCAGATAAAATCTTACCGGAGTGAGGGACCACCGCATTATGTGCTCTTGCCAAACGGGTAATGCTGTCCAGAAGTATGACCACATTCTGTTTGTGTTCAATTAATCTTTTGGCTTTTTCCAAGACCATATCCGCAACTTGGACGTGTCTATCTGCTGGCTCATCGAATGTGGAGCTTATCACTTCCCCTTTTACCGAACGCTTCATGTCAGTAACCTCCTCAGGTCGCTCATCGATCAAAAGAACAATGAGCTTCATCTCCGGATGATTGGTAGTTATACTATTGGCAATCTTCTGCAATAGTATGGTCTTCCCAGCCTTAGGCGGTGAAACGATTAGAGCCCGCTGACCCTTCCCAATGGGAGCTAAAAAGTCTAAAATCCTCATGGCCAGCTCATCCGCTCCAATCTCAAGCTTGATTTTTTCCAGAGGATACAGGGGCGTGAGATTGTCGAAAAGGGCTCTGTGTTTAGCAACTTCAGGATTTCCAAAATTCACCGCCTCAATCTTTAGCAAAGCGAAATACTTCTCAGTATCCTTAGGGGGACGCACCTGTCCAGATATCGTATCCCCTTTTTTTAAGTCAAACCTTTTTATCTGTGAAGGGGATACGTAGATGTCATCAGGACCTGGCAGATAGTTATAATCAGGAGACCTCAAAAATCCATAGCCTTCATTCAAAACCTCTAAAACTCCCTCAGCAAATATCAAACCATCTTTCTCAGTTTTCGCTTCTAAGATCTTAAAGATTAACTCCTGTTTTCTCAGGCCACTTGTTGTTCCGATCTTTAATTCTTCTGCCAATTTCAAAAGCTCTGAGACTGTCTTGCTTTTAAGTTCGACTATATCCATAGAACTCACCTCATAATTTTTGGTTTTTTACAAGATTAAAAAGTTTTTAATACTTGCTATTTTTTTAGGATGAAGTAGAAAATAAGGACTTTTCTCAAATCCTTTCAAGTTTTTATTTTGTTCGACCAAAGGGTTTGAAAACTTAACTTTCTTTTTTATCCAAAATCTCTTTTAACGGTGCATCACCCCAAAGCCTTTCCAGTCCATAAAATTCTCTGGTCTCTTTTAAGAATATATGAACCACTACATCCACATAGTCTAACAAAATCCACCTTGACGCCTCATAACCCTCATTATGCCAAACCTTCACTCCCTTTTTTGTAAGACTTTCTATGATATGATCTGCAATCGCTTTCGCATGAAGCTCCACTTCAGCTGAACAGATGACAAAAAAATCAGCTACATTTGAAAGCTTTCTTAAATCCAGTATTTTTATATTAAAAGCCTTTTTATCTAAAGCTAATTTTCCAGCGAAAAGAGCTAACCTCCTGGGGGTAATCTCCAACCAGCCTCCTTAAGCCATTAATTTTCCATCTTTCCTTCCGCTTTTTTTAAGATCTTTTTAAAATCTGACCCTAAAACCAAAGTTGCATCCAAGTCTAGAAAATTATCCTTCAAAGGTTTGAAAAAAACATTGTTTTTTTTCAAACCTAAAATCTCAGCTATTTGACCTATCAATTCTTTGTTTCCACTACGGTCTAAAAGAATAGTCTGGAAAACAAAAGAATCTGAAAAATCAACTTCATTTACCACATAAAAAACAAGGTTTTTTGATCTATTCTCATTTAAAAATTCAGATACTTTTCTACAAGCCCCTTTGATACCTGAACCATTAAGAATCTGGATTCTTATATCCTTCGGCTCGATTTCTGTTTTAATTTCTTTTTGTCCTAATCTTTTTACAAATGAAAACCCGTACACAAAGACAAAAATCCCTAAAAGAGTTATTAAAATTCCAGAAAAACTCGCCCCTCTTTTTCTTTTGGGTCTTTTTTTGTAAAACCTATACTCTTTTTTTAATTTTTTACCCATACTAAAAAGATCTGGATAACTTCGGATGGGAGTAAAAAGAACAATTTTGGGTGAACATAAAGTTTGAATAAGATGAGAGGCTTCCCCCTCTTTTAATTATAATCTTTTTTCTCACCTCCTTCAATCCCAGAGATAATAATAAGGATTATAGCTTTTAGGCAAATTACCTATCTTTAAGAGAAAATGGAAGTTGCTCTTTTTGTATTCCAGTTGAAAATCGGATAAAATCCCTTGAGTATTAAAAGAATTACCAGACCTTTGCCAAAATGATGGGCGATGTAAATATCCTAAATTCATCGTAAGTTTTAATGGCTCAGAAATCTGATATTGGATGGTGTTAAGATACAGACCAAAACTTTCAGAGCTTTTTTTGCTGGAAAAATATGTAAGTGTGTAACTATGCCTCATCTTCAATCGATTCGGATCCAGAAGAGAAAAGCTTTGTTTTTGGGGATTTAAACCAAAAAAGCTTTCATCTCTAATCTCTTGTTTCTGGGAATAAATAACTGAAAAAAAACTCAAAACAAAAAAGCTGACTATTAAAATGAATAATACTTTTCTTTTCAAAATCAACTCCATAATAATACTCTCAGAATATATATCGGGGATTTTACACTTGTCAATAACTTTTTATTATACGTTTTATTATTTTTTCTTGTTTGCCAAAAGTTTTTCCAAAAGCTTAAGCTGCTGGATCGAGTTTACTCCCATAATCTCTTTTGGGTCTTTGGCAACAACAGCTGAGATTCTATGGTTTTGCCTTCTTAGAATCTCAATAGCATCAGTTAAATAATATTCGCCCTGTTGATTGTCCTTTTTTACCTTCTCCAGAGCTGGGAAAAGGAATTTAGAATTAAAGCAAAAACTTCCAGTATTTATCTCTTTTATCTTTTTTTCTTTTTCTGAGGCATCCTTTTCCTCAACAATTTTTTCTAAAGACCCATCTTTTCTTCTCACAATTCTACCGTAACCTTTGGGTCTATCGAGTATAGCTATCAAAACCGTTGCTTTAGCTTTAGTCTTTCTATGAGTTCGTATAAGCCTTTTGATGGTATAGCCACTAAGAAAAGGGACATCTCCGCATAAGACTAAAATCTCGCCACGAAAATCAGCTAATATATCTTCAGTTTGAAGCACAGCGTGTCCTGTGCCCAAAAGCTTTTTTTGTTCTACGAACTCAAATTCTCTTTGTTTAAAAAGATCGAAAACCATCTTTTTTTTATAACCAACGACCAAGATAATTTTAGGAATTTTTAGATTTTCCAAAGTAGAGACCAGATAATCGACTATCGGTCTTCCACCAATTTTATGCAAGACCTTAGGGATATTAGACTTCATTCTTTTACCTTTGCCAGCAGCCAGAACAACCGCGCAAGTATTTTTAAAATAATTTCCTCTTAACATTTTCTCATTTTTGAAATTGCACATTGTTTCGCAACCTGCCTGTCCGGCCAGGAAAGGTTGCGGCTACCATTTTTTACAAATTTTTATCTTGGTAGCCGTCCCTCACGGTATTAAGACTCAAAAATTCTTTTTAACGATTCTGTTTTTCTCGTCCAAAAATATTAACTTTGGCTTATGCTTTTTGGCATCCTCTTCTTCTAAGATGCAGTAAGAGATGATAATCAGAATATCTCCAACTTCACCTAATCTGGCAGCAGGACCATTTAAACATATTATTCCAGAACCAGCTTTTCCCACAAGGACATATGTTTCGAACCTTTCTCCGTTATTCTGATTTAGAACCTGGACCAGTTCATAAGGCAAAAGATTTGCCTCTTTCATCAGATCCTCATCGATAGTTATACTCCCCTCATAATCTAAAACTGCCTCAGTAACAACCGCTTTATGAATTTTGGATTTGCACAAGGTTACAAGCATTTTGTCCCTTCTTGTTTAATTTTTTCTCGCAGGCTGAAGCCTGCGCCTACCAATTATAAATTTTACAATTTTTTGGTAGCCGCAATCTTTCCTGGCCGGACAGGCAGATTGCGCTTTTTTCTCTTGTTGTGTCAGGACCTCAGTCCTGACACCTTCTTAAGCGTCAGGAGTAGAGCTCCCGACGCAACTATTTAGGGGCTTGTTGAGCCTGGCGAAATCCCGATTTATCGGGATCCCCTCCCAACTACCAGCGGGAGACCACAAGGGTCTCCCCTACACTTTTATTTTAATGTTATCAATCAACCTCGTTTTCCCGACCCTCACTGCAAAAGAAATTAAAACATCCCCCTTTAACTTTTTCAGTGGTCTCAGTGTTTCAGAATCATTTATAGCTATATAATCCACTTTCGCCATTGGCTTTTCTTGAATAAGTTTTTTCATCCTATCTTTTATCTTTCTTGAATCTCTTTCTCCGGATTCTATCATCTTTTTAGCCAAATTCAAAGATTGATACAAAACCAGAGCCTCATTTTTCTCCTTATCAGAAAGATACATATTCCTCGAGCTTAAGGCAAGCCCTGATTTCTCCCTGATAGTTGGGGCAACTATAATTTTCACAAAAAAATTCAAATCTTTGACCATTCTTTTTATAACAACTGCCTGCTGAAAATCCTTTTGACCGAAAACTGCTATGTCCGGCTGGACTATATTAAAAAGTTTTGCCACAATAGTTGTCACCCCTTTGAAATGTTCAGGACGGGATACACCCTCTAAAAGTCTGGTCAAATTTTCAACTTCAACATAGGTGTCATACCCTTCTGGGTACATATTCTTTATATCAGGAACAAAGAGGAAATTACATCCTATCTCTTTTAAAAGTCTCTTATCTCTTTTTAAGTCTTTTGGGTATCTTTTGAAATCATCTTTTGGACCAAATTGTGTGGGATTGATAAAAATGCTCACAACTAAGACATCTGATTTCTTTTTTGCAACCTTAACCAAACTCAGATGGCCTTCGTGAAAATAACCCATCGTCGGAACAAAGCCGATGATTTTTCTCTCTTTTTTCAAACTCATGCAAATCTCTTGTATTCTTTTTGGGGATCTTATGACCTTCATCTGACTAAATTAAAAATTCAAAATTAAAAATTTTAAATTTTTCATTTTGAATTTTGAATTTTCAGTAGCTTTCCTCTTCTGAGGGGAACCGTCCAGATTTGACATCCTCCAAGTATTTTTGACAAGCTTTTCTTATCTCTTTTCCAAGCTCAGCATAACGTCTGACAAATTTTGGCTTAAAATCTTCGAAAAGCCCCAAAATATCATTTACCACCAGAACCTGCCCATCACAAAAAGACCCTGCCCCTATTCCGATAGTGGGAATTTTTATTGACCCTGAGATCTTTTTGGCTAAATCTTTGGGCATCGACTCTAAAACAACAGAAAAACATCCGATTTTCTCCAGCTCTTTTGCTGATTCGATCAAGTAATTTTTTGTTTTTTCTTTTTTCCCCTGGACTGTAAAGCCCCCGAATTTATGAATCGATTGAGGAGTTAATCCTATATGTCCCATCACCGGAATCCCCACCTCTATTATTTTTTTAATGGTCTGGGTCATCTCCAGCCCACCCTCAATTTTAACTCCCTCTGCTCCTCCTTCCTTTAAAAACCTCCCCGCATTAAATATCGCATCTGAGACATTTGTCTGATAGGACAAAAAAGGCATATCCGCTACCACCATAGCTCTTTTAACTGCTTTTGATACTGCTTTGGTATGATGGATCATCTGATCTATTCCAATTGATAAAGTGGTTTTGCTCCCATAAAAGACCATGTTCACAGAATCCCCGACTAAGATACAGTCTATGCCGATCTCATCTAAAATCTTTGCGGTGAAAAAATCGTAAGCGGTCAAAATAGCAACCCTCTCCCCCTTTTTCTTCATCTCAAGAAATGTCCTGATTGTTACCTTTCCTTTATTCATAGTTTTTTAAATATGTGAAAAATTAAAAAACTATCTTTTCACATAATACCTTCTTCTCTTTTGAGGCTTTTTCAAAATCTCTAAAAGCTCGTCTATGTCTTTTGGATTTTTCTTGAAATCGAAGTCATCGGCATTTAAAATCAGAAGGGGGGTCAAATCATAATGAAAAAAATAACGGTTATAAGCCTCATTTAGCGCTAAAAGATAATCGTAATCTATTTTTTCGGGATGTTTCCCCTTTTTCTTTTTTATCCTTTTGTAAATAGTTTCAGGATTGGATTGCAAATATATGATAAGGTCAGGTTTCGGTATATCCTTTTCTAACAAGGAAAAGATCTTCTCATACAATAAGAGCTCTTTTTCATCAAGGTTAACAGAGGCATATATTTTGTCCTTCTCGAAAAAGTAATCTGAGATGATTTTTTTGAAAAAAAGGTCGTGTTCGAAAAGCTGTTGCTTTTGTTTATATCTTGAGAGAAGGAAAAAAAGTTGAGTTTGAATTGCATACCTTTTTTTATCTTTGTAGAAGTCGAGCAAAAAGGGATTCTCCTCAGTATTTTCCAAAACAAGCCTGGCCTCAAGTCTCTCAGCTAAAAGTTCTGCTAAATCTGTTTTGCCAGCACCTATCATTCCTTCCAAAGCAATGTAGTTTGGTTCATTCATGATTTTCTCTTTTAAAAAGTTTTATCTTTTTTTCATCTTTAAGCTCTTTCAAAAGGGTAAAAACTCTTTTTTTCTGGAGAGGATGAATTTTGTTTCTGGAAACTTCCAAAAGTGGAACTAAAACAAACCTCCTTTTATGAAGTTGAGGATGGGGCAAAGTGAGTTTTTTAGTATTTATGATTTGGTCATCATAGAAAAGTAAATCCAGATCGATTTTTCTCGGACCATTTTTCCCACTTTTTTCCCTGCCCATCTTTTTCTCTATTTCCAAAAGCTTATCCAACAGTTCAAATGGCAAAAGGTCTGTCTTTACCTTTATCACCATATTCAAAAACCAACTTTGATCTTCATAACCAACGGGTTCTGTTAGGTAAACAGAAGATTTTTTCATCACCTTCAACCAATCCAGACTTTCCAAAATCTTTATACCTTTTTCTAAGTTCTTAAATCTTTTCCCTAAATTTGAACCCAATCCGATATAGGCAAAGCCCATTTCAAACCTCTAACTCTTTTTTCTTTTCCTTTTGACCTCGACCTCGATATCATCCAAGTTTCCGGGAACTGGAGGGATTTTCTTTCTTACTCTGACTAATACCTCTTTAGGTTTGAATCTTTTTAAGATCTCATCTGCCAGCTTTACAGCTATGGTCTCGAGTAAACAGAACTTGTTCTCCATCACCAGATCATGAACAGTGTTATAAACCTGGGTATAATTTACAGTATCTTGAAGCCTATCCCTTTTAGCAGCTTTATCCAAATCCAAAGACAACTCCACATCAACCTCAAATCTTCTACCAGTCTGGCGTTCAGCTTTGGATACACCGTGAAATCCATAGAAGGTCATGTTATGAAGCCTTATTGTTCCCATCTATATTCTCCTCTTGGGCCTGTAACTTAACTGCAAAAGATGAGAATGCTTTTCAATTCTTTTTATTGCCTGGTTTAACTTATCAGAAGATAAGTTTAAAGCTAATCTGATATATCCCTCACCATTTTCTCCAAAATCAGATCCCGGGATTACAATCAACCCTGATTTTCTTAGAAGCATCCTGGCAAAACCCAAAGAGGAATAATGGGGAGGTATCTGGATCCAGAAAAATGGAGTGGCTTTAGGCTTTTTTATCCTCCATCCTAAGTTCAGGAGTTTTTCCATCAAAAGATTTTTTCTTTTTGAAAATTCTTGGTTTTTTTCTGAGACTATCCTGTAATGGTTTTCCAAAAGATAAAAAGCAACTTCTGAAAAGATTTTATCATTCAAAGAACCAAAGATTTTTTTCTCAGATTCAAGTTCTAAAATCACATCCTTGTTTCCAGCAAAAAATCCCAATTTAAATAGTGGATTATTGTAATTGGTTGAAAGGGAATGATATTCCACGCACACCTTTTTTGCCCCATCTATCTGTAAAGGGCTTAAAGGGGTATAATCATCATAGATTATATGACTAAAGCTAAAATCGTGAACCAAAAGTATATTGTTCTTGCTACAAATCTCAACTACATCCTTGAAAAAATGATAATCTGCAACTGCGGATGTTGGATTGTTTGGATAATTCAAAAACAGAAGCTTTGCTTTTTTTAAGACCTTCTCTGAGAGCGTCTTTAAATTAGGTAAAAAGTCGTTTCTTTCAAATAGTGGAACAGTTTGAATCTCTGATTCAGCTAAAGCACAAACGCACCTGTAAAGAGGATCTGAAGGGTCGGGGATAATTACAACATCACCTTTGTTCAAAAAACTCAAAGCCAAACATAAATACGCCACCCTTTTTGTTGGCAGAAGTGTGACCTCTTTTTCCGGATTTAATTTGACCTGATATTTTTTCTCAAACCAGAAAGAGATCTTTTGTTTTAATTTTTTCTCCTCTTCGGTCAAAATCTCTGAAAAAGCATTTTCCCAAAAAAAAGAGGGGGGAAACTTTATCTCTGAAGTTATTTTAAGCTGAGGATTGAACACACCCAAATCTATTATCTCAACACCCTTTTTTTTAAGTCTTTGTTTGGTCCTCTCTATTTCGAAAAAGGAAAATGGAGGAACTCTTTGGAGCCTTTCAGATTTATCCAGAATGACTTTTTTTATCATGGAGATTTTTCTTTTTCTATGAATCCTTCAGATATTTTAAAAAGCTTATTTATTTGTTCTTTGGATAATTCTTTTATTTTGCCTAATCTTGAGGCAAGGGAAAAAATTTTGGAAAAATGCTCCACCCTCTCTAATTTTAAATATGCCTCCTCAAGATTTTTTCCAACTGTCACTACCCCGTGATTTTCCATAATAATTGCATCGTGATCCCCGACAAGACCTGCAATCGATTCACAAACCTCATAGGTGGAAGGTGTAGCATAAGGGGCTAAAGGAATTTTGCCTAAGGATAAAATAACTTCTGGCAGGAGAAACTCAGGCAACCGAACTTTAGCTATTGCTAAAGCTGTACTATAGGGTGGATGAGCGTGAACAACAGCACATACATCCGCTCTTTTTTCATAAACAAAAAGATGCATCAAAAGCTCAGAGGTTGGATTTAGCCTTCCCTTGAGTTTTTTACCTTTTAAATCGACAACAACCAAATCCTCAGGTTTTAAAAAACCCTTACTTTTCTGAGTTGGTGTAACCAAAATTTTATCCTCCAATTTGAGGCTTACATTCCCATCATTTGCCGCAACAAACCCTTTGTCATAAATCTTTTTACAAATCTCTATTAGTTTTTTCTTGGTTAATAAGGAGACCTTCATTTCGAATCTTTAAAAAAGAATTAATAAACCAAATAATATCAAATTAGGGTTTTGTCAAGATTTAATTTAGGGCAAAGTGAAGAGTTTTTAAAACAGGATGCCTAAACGCAAACTTTTTATTTTCCAAAAGCTTATAAGTAAAGCTGAAGCTTTACACTCCAATGGTTCACATTCTATGAATCCTTCGGAAAAAACAATTTGACAATCCTTTTAAAAATAATAACTTAAAACAAATTTTAGTGCTTGCCAAGTCCCCTGACTTGGCAAGGGATTATCTGGTTAGGTCAGCCTGCCCGGCCAAGGGGGACCCAACCAGCACGTTTGGTATGATAAGATTTAAGAGGCAAAACTCTTAGCCTTAAGATAAAATAAAATGGCTATTAAAGAGAAAATTTTAGGAAAGTTAAGGTTTTTTTTCCTCTCCGGGGTTTTAGCCATTGTTCCAATAATTATAACCTATATTGTGCTCCGCTTTCTATTCGAGGGATTGGATAATCTCCTCTCCCCCTGGATAACAAAATTTTTGGGCTACCACGTTCCAGGATTAGGAGTATTAGCTACAATTGTTTTGATCTTTTTAGCAGGATTTTTAACTGCCAACGTGGTAGGATCAAGGGTTTTCAAATGGGCAGAAGCTTTTGTGGTCAAAACCCCACTGGTAAAAACAATTTATGTTTCAGCTAAACAGTTAGTAGAAGCATTGACCATAGCTGATAAGAAAGCTTTCAAACAGGTGGTTTTAGTTGAATATCCGAGGAAGGGTGTTTACGCCTTAGGGTTTCTTACCGAACAGATTGTGATAGAATTCAAAGACAAAGAGGAAAATGAAATGATAGCAGTTTTCATCCCTTCGACCCCAACTCCAGTAACTGGGCTGGTGATACTCTTTCCTAAAAAAGATGTGGTTTTTTTGGATATAACTATTGAGGAAGGGATAAAATTCTTTGTGTCAGGAGGTATTGCTTCTCCAAAGAGGTTTCCACTAAAAGAGAATCTTTAACCTTTTTATGCTCTTTAAAGTCAAAGCTACAGTTGCAATGGCAAAAGCGGAGAAGGTGGAGTTTTGATGTCGAATCAAGTCCTATTATGGATTGCCTTTAACATCTTCGTGCTGGCGATGTTGGCTCTGGACCTGGGGGTTTTCCATCGCAAGGCTCATGTTATTAAAATCAAAGAAGCCCTGGCCTGGAGTGCTATGTGGATTACCCTAGCCCTTCTCTTCAATCTGGGAGTTTACTTCTGGCGCGGTCCGGAGACAGCGCTCGAATTCCTGACTGGCTACGTGATCGAGAAGTCTCTGAGCGTAGACAACATCTTCGTCTTTTTGCTGATCTTCTCCTACTTTCGCGTGTCCCTTCTTTACCAGCATAAAGTCCTTTTTTGGGGCATTCTCGGTGCGCTGATCATGCGAGCGATTTTCATCGCCACAGGGGTAACGCTGATCCAGAAGTTTCACTGGGTCATCTATATTTTCGGAGCGTTCCTGATTCTGACCGGCATCAAAATGGCTTTGCAGAAAGACAAGAAGATCCATCCAGAAAGGAATCCTGTGCTCAGGCTCTTCCGTCGATTTATGCCTGTTACGGATCGCTATGAGAATGGAAGGTTTTTCGTAAAGAGAGCCGGACGTTACCTCGCCACGCCGTTGTTCATTGTGCTTCTGGTTGTTGAAACTACAGACGTCATTTTTGCAGTAGACTCGATTCCCGCTATCCTTGCTATCACGTTGGATCCTTTCATTGTGTACACCTCTAATGTGTTCGCTATTTTAGGATTACGGGCGCTCTACTTCGCATTGGCTGGACTGATGCAACTGTTTCATCATCTCCATTACGGGCTTTCTGTCATCCTGGTCTTCGTAGGGGTGAAGATGCTGATTTCCAACATCTACGAGATTCCGGTTAGCATTGCTTTAGGTCTGGTAGTCAGCATCCTGCTCATTTCTGTGATAGCTTCCGTTGTCCGACCGCGCAAGGTAGAGACCATCCCACCACCACCTGACCATCCAGACGAGGAAACAGAGCCCAATCATGCAAATCAGAGCAAGGATGAACCATGAGCCAGCCGCCGATATTGTCCCTTGATGTAAGCAATATGAGGCTGCAACATCATCTAACATCGCGTTGCGGTTCGGACTTAAGGACTCACCTAAATGGCCTTCGCGCACTTCGACAATGATTTTGAAAATGAAACCTTTCCCTCGAGATCCTTCTATAGCGGCACTTCTCTTGATGTGCTTCTGGCTTTATTTTGTGGCTCCCCCATTTCTTTACAGCATGTTAGCGCTGGCAACACTTCCGGGTGTGTCTAACTTTGTCTTTGTCCAGTGGCTGGCGCCTTTTTTATCTGAGTTTCCTGGAAAAGTTTCCGCTTTAAACTAGGCCAGAACAGTTAAGAAGGCTCCTATTGGAGTGATGAATATGGTATCATCTAATATCAACCAGTGGACTGTTCTTGTGGGAATGATTCCCATAGTTTACAGCTTATCCAAAGGAGAAGTCTCGGTGGTGGTATTCGACCAACAGCAAAAATTGGAGATACTTTTGACTATGGTTCAGTCCGCTTTAGGGATGATTCTATTAGCCAATTTGAAGTTTAACTGGTATGAGGCATTGGGTCTTTTTGGCTTGTGGTTTATTCAGCTTATTTATCCACACTTAAGGGAGGAAATAATTCTGGTCTACTCAGCCTGGGTTGTTTTTGAACTCATCTTAGCTATGTCCAAGAAAAAAAGGCTTTATGCCTTCGGAGAGTTTAAAAAGCTTTTAAAAGAGTCTTTTTGACCTATGATTCAATTACTCGAAAACTATATAAACAAAATTTTCTTGACTTATCTCGTATAGTTTAATAAGATATTTATGGAAATAAAGGAGGTCTTAATAGATGAACACTTTCAAAACAGCAACACTTTTAATCGCTTTAACACTACTTTTAATCTTGGTAGGAGGACTAATAGGAGGAAAATCAGGGATGATTTTTGCCCTTTTTTTGGCAGGGGTGATGAACTTTACCAGCTATTGGTTCTCAGATAAAATCGTTTTGAGAATTTATCGTGCTCAAAAAATCGATGAGGGTGACAATCCGCGACTCTATAGAATTGTAAGAGCCACCTCTCAAAAAGCTCGATTGCCCATGCCCAAAGTATACATAATCCCCACCAATACACCCAATGCCTTTGCCACAGGAAGAAGCCCGAATCATGCTGCTGTAGCAGCAACTTATGGAATATTAAAGATATTGAATGATGACGAATTAGAAGGGGTTATCTCCCATGAGCTGACTCACATAAAAAATCGAGACATTTTAACTGCATCTGTGGTTGCCACCATAGCTGGAGCAATATCAATGCTTGCCTTCATGGCAAGGTGGGCAGCAATTTTCGGAGGATATGGAAGGGATAATAATAGAGGTGGTGGGTTGGGTCTTTTAGTTGCAGCTATTGTAGCACCTATTGCAGCAATGTTGATTCAGCTGGCAATATCGAGGTCAAGGGAATATGCAGCTGATGAAGGGTCAGCTAAGATTAGCCATAAACCTTTAGCTTTAGCCCAAGCCTTGAAAAAACTCCAATATGCAAACAAAAGGATTCCACTTGAAGCCAATCCATCAACAGCCCATCTTTTCATAGTTAACCCTCTGCGGGGTGGGGGATTAACCTCACTATTCAGCACCCATCCACCAGTAGAAGAACGCATTGCAAGACTCAGGAATTTGGCAAGGAAAACATAGATTTTACCGATAAGATGGGTGGGTGAACCAATCTTAAAATGGAAAGTTACTGGATAGAGATATTACTTATTATTCTTTTGGTCTTTTTGAATGGATATTTTGCGAGCTCTGAGTTTGCCTTAATCGCAGCCCGAAAAAGCAAGATCAGACATTTAGCAGAAACAGGTGATAAACGCGCAATTCTTGTAAAAAAGCTTCAGGATGAGCCGGATAAGTTCTTGGCTGTCATCCAGATAGGAGTAACCTTAGTTGGAACTTTAGCCTCGGTTGTGGGGGGAGCAAGAATCGTTCACCTAATAGAGCCAAAAATAGAAAAAATACCAATTCAATTTGTGCAAAATGCATCTGAACCGATCTCTATCGGGATTGTGGTGATGGTGATCGCTTATCTTTTTTTGGTGATTGGTGAACTCGTTCCAAAGTATGTTACTTTAAAATATCCTGAGAAAATCGCATTCAGAGTTGCCCGTCCTATACAATTTATCACCAATCTCACTTTTTTTATTGTCCAGATATTATCCTTTTCCACAAAAGGGATTGCGAAAATATTAATCCGTAAAGCTCCTGCTGAGACCCCCTTTATCTCTGAGGAGGAGGTGAAATATATACTGAAAGAGGGTAAGGAAAAAGGAATTTTCGAGCCTTCAGAGGAAAAGCTCATAAGAAGTGTCTTCGAGTTCACAGATACCTATGTCCATAATATCATGACTCCAAGAACAGAGATCGTGGCATTAGACATCGAATCTAACCCAGAGAAATTAATGAGAGTTATAAATGAGGAAGGCTTTACCAGAATCCCGGTTTTTAAGGATGATTTAGACCATATCGTGGGAATAATCCATGCTAAGGATGTGATAAATACACTTTTTAACAGAAAGCTAATCATAGTAAAGGATATAATTCGTCCTGCTTATTTTGTCCCGGATTCCAAAAAGATCTCCGGGCTTTTAAATGAATTTCAGAAAAAGAAAATCCATATGGCTATTGTTCTGGATGAGTTTGGCGGAACTGCTGGACTGGTAACTCTTGAGGATATATTGGAAGAAATCGTTGGAGAGATAGAGGATGAATATGATGAGACTACAAAAGAGGTCGATTTTCTTTCAGATGGCTCAGCAATTGTAAAAGCAGGAATAAAGGTAGACGATTTCAACCGTGAGTTCAAAGCCAATCTCCCTCTGGACATCTCGGATACTTTAGGAGGATTCCTTATAAATTCTTTGGAAAGAATTCCCGCCCTGGATGAAAAGATAAGCCTTTATGGGTTAACCTTCATCATCTATGAGAAGATGGGATACAGGATAAAAAAGATTAAGGTGGTAAAAAAGAAAAAGTCTCCACAAAGATAACACAGGTTATCTTAACCTGTGTTAATTTTTTATATGTTCGAAGCGATAATAGAACCAGTTGGAAAATGGATTATAGAGGTTATCTCAAAGATCGGGTATTTAGGGATAGTTCTGACAATGGGAATAGAGTCAGCCTGTATCCCCCTACCCTCTGAGATAATAATGCCTTTTTCAGGCTATTTGGCTTCCATTGGAAGATTTAATTTATATTTAGTATCAGTGGCTGGTGCTTTCGGGTGTTTGGTCGGGTCAATCTTAGCCTATTATGTTGGAATATGGGGAGGAAGAACTTTTATTTTAAAGTATGGTAAATATTTTTTGATCTCCCATAAAGACTTAGAGACAGCAGAGCGATGGTTTGGTAGGTATGGTGATTTGACAATCTTTTTCTCAAGACTTATGCCGGTTATAAGAACCTTTATCTCCCTTCCTGCTGGAATTGCAAAGATGAACTTCCCAAAGTTTGCCATTTACACTTTTTTAGGCTCTTTGCCCTGGTGCTTTGCTCTGGCTTATGTTGGAAAGATCTTAGGAGAAAACTGGCAATCGATAAGAGTATATTTTCACAATGCAGATATTGTGATAATCGTTTTGATAGTATTAGGCATAGGCTTTTTCATCTACCGTCATTTAAAATAGCAAAACCTGATAAATTTTTGAAATTTTTCTCTTGAAAAAAATTGCTGATGAGAGTAAAATTTTTTAATATGTTCTTTAATCTAATTGATACAAACGCATTAAATGCTTCTACCTTGTCATTGCGAGAAGTCCATATGGACGACGAAACAATCTCCCTTTTGAGATTGCTTCGCCCCGATGTTATCGGGACTCGCAATGACACTCTAATTATTGCGTTTGTATTAATAATTATACTTGAACTTTGGATTCGTGTTCAATAGTTTCATTATTTGACAATCAGATTATTTAGTATAAAACTCAACTTTTTTTGATTCTTGTCCGAATTAATCAAAAAAAGACTTTGATTATTTTAAGAAATTAAATCTTTTATCTTGGAGTTACTATGATAAAAATTTCTCTTATACCATTTTTGATTTTCAGCTTAATTTCGGTAACATCAAATGCTCAGGATCCTTATTCTCCTGATACTGTTTACTTTAAAGCTTCAGGCTCATATTCTGATGATACCATATTTGTTCCACAAACAGATCCACCCTGGGATATTTCTGTAGATGTTATGGTTCGGACTGACAATGGAGTTGCGGGTGTTTCTCTTCCTCTATATGATGCTTGCTACGATGCTGCGACCATGCCCACCTTTCTGGATCCGATGAAAAATGACCCTGATTCTACAACTCCTCACGCCTTCACTGGCTGCTTGACCGATATCCCCGGCTGGAATAACGTTTTGAACCTCTATGGCACCACTACTCCTACTCCCCCGAACTTCTTGGTCGCAGTAGTTCACTACACCGATTCCTTTGGCGCCCCTGGTCCTATGACAACTTACCAACTGGCTCATCTGACCTTTACTGTGAATGCACTTGGTTGCATCTGCCTGGATACAATTCCTGTTTTCTGGCCAGGAGGATTAACTCCAGCTATTACTACCCCTTCTGCTACGAACTATATTCCAATATTCAAGTTTAAATGCTTTGTAATATCCCAATCAGTTAATGTACCGGAAAAAGAAAAATCTTTTGATCCTGAAAAATTTCAGCTATTCCCTAACTATCCTAATCCCTTTAACCCCACTACCACCATTCCCTTCACTGTTCACAGTAAACAGAAAACAGTAAACAGACCCATCCACATCACTCTTGCTATCTACAACATTCTGGGCCAAAAGGTGAGGACTTTAGTTGATGAACCAAAAAAACCAGGAGAATATGAGGTAGTATGGGATGGAAAAGATGAACAGGGCAGCCAATTAAGCTCAGGAGTTTACCTTTATAAATTAAAAACAAAAGATTTTGTCCAGTCTAAAAAGATGTTGTTAATAAGATAAAAAAGCTCCTTTTTTGTCTAGATTGAAATCTCAATCAAAAGAGAGACCATAAAGGTCTCCCCCTACATCTTTTAATCTGTTCAATCCGTTGGGAATTTTTACTAATTCATATTCCAAAACCCAGCCCCACTACCCCTTTTATCGGTGGATTCACCAAATCTAAAGACTCTATCCCCCTTTTTCAAAACAAAGCCAAACTAAGGAGTTCATTGCAAAGCATTAGCAAAATTTCGAAATTTGTCCCCAACTGCACGATTTTAGAACTTTTTTAATAACAGAAGCTGAGGTTATGCAAACTCCCATACCTGATTTCTGCTATTGACTACAGGGCGGAGGACCACCTTTAAGCAGATAATTGGCTAAGTAAATGACGTCAGAAAGATTTATATCAGTATCACAGTTCACATATCCAGATTCCACGGGAATAGGTGCAGGTCCACCCTTTAGCAGATAGTTGGCTAAGTAGATTACATCGCCGAGGTTGATCTCTTCATCTCCATTGGCGTCACCACAGATATACACATATAAACTTACCATCTGGGTATCAGCACTCCACTCGTCCTCCGCAACTACCCAGAAGCTGTCCACAAAAGATGAATCAGGAGCTTCACAAATTAGCGAATCATTTTGAAGTGTGCACCATGAAGGAATCTCGAGGTAGCTGATCTGGTGGACCGAATCATCCGGGTCATATATTTCCGGATAATAATAAAGCGTATCATAGGTGGCCAGCGCAAAGGAGTCGGGTGAAACGATTTCTGGAGGCACATTATCACATATAACGGTGAAGGTATGAGCACCTGGAGCGCCCATGGGTGGATGGGTAACTACTCTTCCGGAAGAGTCGGCAGCCTTTATATAATAAGAAACCACTGTGCCTGGGGGCTGAAAAGGAATGTAGGCATAAAAAGAATCAGGGTCTGGAGTTGACTGTAAATGTGTGGTGTCGTATGGTGATGTCTCTGTTCGGTAATAGACTAAAAGAGACTCAGGTAAAAGTCCCATACCGCTGTGGTCTTTGATTTCAACCGAAACCAAATAATCCTCATCGTAGGTTTCGGTATCAAAAAGAGGAATGTGGTTCACAAAGAGCATAAAACGATCGGTAACTCCCATTATTCGACAGTGGATGGCATCGTTCTCATACCATGAGCCGTAGAATCCCAGAATCTCGTAACCCGGCAGCGCCTCCTGGTATATCCGAATTGCTGTCGTATCAGAGGGATCACCAAAGAGTGGCACCAATACCTTGTTGTTCAGGATTATGGAGTTGGTGTAGGCGGTTCCCGATGGGCAGGGTATTCTTATAACCGTATAAGGTCTTTCCCATGAGCTTATCTGTGTTGCCAAGGATTCAGCTCTTTGGTTAAGGAGGTGATAACTGGGATGTCCGGGTAAAACCTCTTTCACCAGAATTGTGGCTGGGTCCAAAAACTTTGCCCAGCAGTCAATATGGTGGATTCCACCGGATTCCACATATTCCAGAACAGTATAGTCATTGCCCAGATAGGCTTTCATGATGGAATCGACTTCGGCTTGGGTTTTGTCTGGATTTTCATCATAAACCAGACGGGTCGACATGGAGACGCCCAATCCGTCAGACATATGATTTCCGCCAGTATGTATAAGGTCCATACCGTAAACCTGAATCCCCCAGTCCGAACCAATAACTTGTGGAATTAGATCATCCTGTGGACGTGGTCTGTTGTAAATGTGATCCACTATTCCCTGATTCCCCTGTCCATCGAAAATGAACCAGGGACCGTAATCTCTTGTCCAGATCGAATTTGTAGGGGCAAGTATGAAATAGACATTATCCATATTCACTCCCCCGCTCTGGTAAGTGGATATGGCTTGAGCTTGCTGGGAGGAATTCGCCACAATGGTGTGGACTTCTATGTCTTCAGACATCTCCGCAATCAAAGACACAGAAAGTCCGAGTGGCCAGCGTATGATCGCTCCGGTCATTGGTTCCCACTCCGCGGGATTTCTAACTGGTCCCTGTGGAGCATCGGTGGTTTTATGAGTGATCCCGATTTCATCCAGCCTCCTCATCTCCTCCGGGGTCAGCTCAATCGGCAGTGATTCTATCTCTTCGTAGTCGAGGATTTTTTTATCTACATTCGCAGTCCCTTTTGTATCTAAACTACCCAAAATTTGTGCTAAGGCACCTGTTGCAAAAAATAACCCTATAAGCACTACTGTGATGACAACTCGTCTCATTTACGCCTCAAGTAAGATTGAAATTCCAACCAACTCTGGACTCTAAAATACTATAATAAATATAACCGAAATCACAAATTTGGCAAGCAAAAGCTGAGGTTGTGCAGACTTCTATAGATGTTTTTTTGTATTAGTTACAAAAGCTGGAAGAAAAGTTGTAAAAGTTTTGATCTTTTTAAGCGTCAGGAGTAAAGCTCCTGACGCAACTATTTGAAAAGATTCTAAGTTTAGCTTTTGAAAAAGTAAAAATTCCTCTTTATGGCAAAGCAGAATCTTTGAATGCCGCAGTTGCTTGTGGGATTATTCTTTATCAGATGGCGAAAAAGAGAGCAGATAAAGTCTAATTTTTAGATTCTTAATATCTTTTGGTTAAAAGTAACGGATATGCGAAATATTCTAAATGGTTGTGTTAAAAGCTTTCCTCCTGATGCTTAAAAAGGTGTCAGGACTTTCACCGAAGGCCGCCAAATATTAGAACCCCTCACCAAAGCAAAAGAGATCAAAAAGTCTTTAAGTAAGCCAAAAGATTCTTGATCTCCTCTTCAGAGAGAGAGGATTCGAATGAGGGCATATTCTTATATGGGTTGAGGAGCTGTTCTCTTACGTTTTCAGGGGTAGCGGGCTTTTTACTGACAGGAAGTTTTTCTTTTTTCAGGATTTCTTTCAATCCAGGACCAATTTTGGTATAAAACCTATCAGCATAGTGGCAGAAGGAGCAGTTGTTATCAAAAAGCGCTTCTCCAAGCTGAGCATCCCCTTCAGGGCTAACTGCCGAAGGCTGTTTTTCTGGTTCTGGAGGTTTTTGGCTGGTACTCAGGAAAAAAAATCCGGCAGAGGTGCAAAACACCACAAATGCTAAGGCGAATACGGTCATCCCCAATCCGGGGACATATCTTAGGAATTGTTTGTAGAACCCAACTATGGAAAGCTTCAAGGCAAGCACTATAATAAGCCCGAGTGCCAAAACTCCATGGAAAACAGCTCTTAACGAGAGCTTATCCCCAATCATAGCAACATATTTTATACAGAAATAACTTATCATCAAAAGGAGTATAGCGAAAACAACCCCGGCGCCCTTGTGCATCCTTCTCAAAAATACAGCGCTTATCTTCCTCTCTGCTCTGCCCATCAAAGTTAACATGCAGATGACCGCAATCAGTCCCGCTAACAGGAAAAATATGGAAAGTATGGACTTAAAGTGAAATAAAGACATACTATTGCCCTGCTGAGAAATTATATTGATTTACCGACGAAACAAAATCAAGATGTGATATACCTTTTGATATGTAAAAAACTCAATCTATGAAATCTAACTCCTTATTGAAAATTCATATGGTAACGGAAAGTTACCCGGACTTATTCGGCAGCTCCGATCTCGCAGTAATACATTTTATCCAGCTTATGCTCCGAGGCAACAGGGCAGGCTCCGCAGACACATCCGTTTTTAGTAAGTTCACAGTCGGTTTTCCCTTTTGCACAAAAAAGACCATGCATCTTATCTTTCATGCATTGATTATGTGTGGGGCAACCGCCGCAAATACACTTTTTCATGTTCTCCTGAGTATCGGCAACTTTTGTCATTGTTTTTTCTCCTTATGTTTTGGTTATTTTCCAGATGTTTCCACCTTGCTTTTTTCCCTTTTTGAATCCGACCTCCCCGTGCAGATCGGTGAAGTATAAACCGTCAGGACCAAAGGATAGGCCGCACACGCTTGCCGGCCCCTGGCCTGTGTATCTAACGAATTCATTCAAATAGGTGACATTATCATGTTCGTCGATTACTAATTCGACAATCTTTTTGCCTTTTTCTACTTTTCCTTCTTCATATGCATACCCGAAAAGAGCCACAAAGAAATGATCTTTAAATTCAGGTCCGAACTGATCTTGGGCAAAATCAATTGCGGTTGGAGCCTCGGTATACCACCAGACAAATATCGAGTTAGTTCTCATTGAATTGGGCCACCCGTAGTTTTCTCCGGGAAGAATCTTGGCGATTCTGTCGTCCACCGCTGGTCCGTTATCGGATATATAAAGCTCTCCATCAGATTTTCTCCAGGCTGCCCCAAAGGGATTGCGTAAGCCTTTGGCATAAACGCAGCTTTTTGGATCGGGATTATCTTCGGGGATCGAGCCATCAAGATTCATACGAAGTATCTTACCTCTTAAGTCCTCATCATCCTGCGCAACTTCCGGATTTATCATTCCATCTCCAACATTGACGAAAAGCTTTTCTTCGTGAATGGTCAATGCCTGGACCTGGTGAGCTGCATTAATCGAAAGTATGTTGTCAATTATGGTTTCAGCTTTTTCAGCCTTCAATCCGTCTCTGGTGGTGAATTTGATCACTTTATTTTTGAATGATTTGCCATCCTTATAAAGCATAGAAGCGAAAACATCTGAGTTTTCATGCACCGCAATCCCCATCACACCCGATTCTCCTGTTCCAGGGATCTTATAATCCGGCTGGTAATTCAAAAGATTTTCTGCAAAGACAAAAACTTTAAATTCGTTAGTAACTACTTTAATTTTCCCATATAGTTCAGTCACATAAAATAGAGGTGACCCCTTTTCTTTCTTAGGATTGGGCACGAAAGCTATGTTAACCGGCAGAAACAAGCCGGAAACAACTTTTTCGATTTTAAAACTTTCCCTTAGCTTCCAATTTCCCTGTGGAGACATAAGAACCTCGACTTACTATCTAATTTATAAAAAAGAAAGATTTTTGAACTACTTCTTTGAGTGCAGCGGAGGGTCCCTTCAAAAGGAAACTGTCCCTCCGCTGTAAAAAGATTTTGTTGCAGGTGGATTTACTTTTTCTTCTCCTCCTCCTTCTTAACCACTTTAACAGAGGCAACGTAAGCGGTCAGGTCTGTAAGTTTCTGATCGTCCCACTTAAGCGCCTTCCCCTTCATGGGATTGACTATGCACCAGTTGTTCACCTGATCTAAGGTCATAACCCTTTTTGCCATCATGAAGTATTTGGGGTATTTAGATGCCAGATCATCAAAAGCAGGAATAACCATATCACCCATCTTGCCATCCTTAGTTCCACCTTCCATATGACAGGAATTGCAGGTCATCTTACCTGCCCCTAAGCTCTTATCGTTGAACAACTTCTTTCCATTCTCTATCGATTTAGCCAACTCTTTTGCCGGATCAGCCATTTTCATCTCTTCTTTTTTCTGGGCATAGGCGAGCATCACAAATCCTAAAAACAAAGCTATCAAGATCAAAGCAATTATTTTCTTCACCTGTCTCACCTCCTTTCAAGTGTTTTAAGTGAATCTTTTCTCCAAATAAATTTTCTCCGATTTTAGATCATGGTTTGATAAAAGAGAGCGTTTTGCGTCAAATGATAATAATTACTATTTTAAAAAACTTCTACGACAATCAAGCAATGTGATTTGACAAAAATACTAAGTCAG
>JAUWYR010000013.1 GCA_030615745.1 Candidatus Zixiibacteriota bacterium
CAAAAAAAGGGAGGAATCGAAAACCAAATTTACCGGCGGTATGATGGAGATGATGATGAAGGGAAAAGTAGAAGAGGAAATCACGATTACCCGCCTCGATAAAAAACTTATATGGCGAATTGATCCACAGGAAAAAAAATACACTGAGACCACCTTTGACCAGATGAAAAAGATGATGGAGATGATCAAGGCACAAAAACCAGAAGAAGAGGAGGAAAAGGTCGAGGTCAAGACTACTCTCGAAGTAAACCGGACTGAGAATAAGAAAAAGATAGCTGGATATGAGTGTGAGGAGATTTTATTGAAGATGATAACAGAGGGAAAGGATCAGAAAACCGGTGAGAAGGGAAAATTCATCGTGGAGATTCAGATGTGGGTTTCTCCGGATGTGAAGGGATCGGATGAAGTCGAGGCATTTAATAAGAAAATGGCAAAAAAGCTCGGGATGGAGGAGTATGGAAAAGGATTTTTAGCAGGGATTGCTCAGTATGGAGTTGATGTGGAAGCTATTAAAAATAAAATTGGCGAGATAAAAGGTTTTCCCTTAATGACTGTGGTCTCTATGAAGCCGGAGATGGAGATAAAACCTGAAGAAAAAGAGGAATTAGAAGAAGAGGAGGAAGAGGAATATTCAGAGATGGAGAAGAAAATAATGGAGAAGATGGGGCTTTTGGGTAAAGGCGAGAAATCTGAGGAGGAAGGATTTCTCTTTAAGATAACTACAACTGTTGAGGAGATCAAAAAAGAGGCTGTAGCAGATTCTGAGTTTGAATTGCCAAAGGGACTGACTCAGGAAAAATTTGAGATGGAGTTTAAGTAGTGGAACTGATTTTTGTGAAAAAGCCATATTTTGTTTTTAATATCAACAAAGGTAAAACTCATGAGCCCAGAAGAAGATATTCAAATTATAAGCAATACCGATGTAGCTAAAGTTACCCTTCACTCTGTGGAGGACAGACCGGGGATAGCCGCAGATTTTTTCAGCACCTTGGGAACGCAAGGATTCAATATCGAGTTGGTAACGTCTGTCCCTGTTTCCAAAGGAAAGGCTAATATCTCCTTTGTGGTAGCAAAAGAGGAGCTTCCATCGGTTCTGGCTGCGATAGAGCCTTTGAAAAGGGATGCGAAAGCGGAGAGGCTCTCTTATGATTCGCGCATTGCTTTAGTATCGGTTTGTGGACATGAACTGATTCGTCAGCCAGGGGTAGCAGGAAGGATGTTCAAGTCTCTGTCCTCTGCCGGGATAAATATCGAGATGATCTCAACCTCGATGTCCTCTATAACCTGCATCATCTCAGAAGAGTCGATATACGATGCAGTGAAGGCATTAGAACGTGAGTTCGAGATAAAGCCTTTTAAATAAATTTATTTTTATAAAAGTCTTTGCACAAGGCTAATTTTATTCCTCGCTGGTCAGGCATCCGTAGTTTTTGTTAGGGATGTTATCATCCCCAACGAACAGGAGGGTAATGGTCGGGAATTCCAATTCCCGATCCAACAAGAACTTTCAAACTGTGCTGTCGGGAGTTTCCTCCCAACAGGTATGTGTGTAAGGAGGTAACTCCTGACACCAATTAACTTTCATATCCCCTGTTCAATAATAATGGCGCCTTGCCCGTAAGAAATAGTCACGGAGAAGGTCTCCGTGACTATCAGGTTCTGTTAGGAAGAGGATAATATCATCTAAGAGCAAATAACACCAATGAACAAATAGTAAAGCTAAAGCTTTACACTCCAGAAAAAGCATCACAAAATTGATTTCAAAAGACCAATACAATTTCTCCTTGACAATCCTTTTTAAAACTTTAACTTTTTAATCGATATTGGAACCTGATCTTTCGCAAGCCGAAGGCTGCGACTACTATTAATATGACTAATAAATGTACAAACTTCAAAGAACTGTAAAAAAAACCGCATCTTATTCTGGAACAGGTCTTCACACTGGAAATAAGACCACCATTACTTTTAAACCTGCTCCGGTTGACCATGGCATAACTTTTGTTCGCAAAGATTTGGATGGCTCACCTGAGATTCCTGCTGATATCGACCACGTTATAGATATCACCAGAGGCACCTCAATTGGAAAAGGGGATGTCAAAATCTGGACTGTTGAGCATGTTTTAGCTGCTTTGGCTGGGTTGGAATTGGATAACCTTATAGTGGAGCTCGATTCAAATGAACCCCCAGTTGGGGATGGAAGTGCCCTCCCCTTCGTTGAAACAATTCTTAAAGCTGGAATTTCTGAGCAGGATGCGGAAAAAAACTTTTTAGATATTGAAACCCCACTTTTTTACTCTGAAAAAGATAAAGGAATCGATATAGTTGCTTTGCCCTCAGATGAGCTAAGGATCACATTTTTTGTCGATTACCAGAATCCAGCCTTAGGTTCACAATACACCTTTTTAGAATCTTTGGAAAAAGAGTTCGTGAAAGAGTTCGCACCTGCCAGAACATTCTCCTTTTTACATGAGGTTGAGATGCTTAAAGATCAAGGACTGATTAAGGGTGGATCTTTGAAGAATGCCATTGTTATCTGCGATATGGATATAAAGGAGGACGAGCTTAAAAAGCTAAAGGAGAAATTCAACCTAAAAGAGGATGTTTTTATTGGGAAAACGGGGATTTTAAATGATATTCCCTTGAGATTTTATAATGAGCCGGTAAGACATAAAGCCTTGGATTTGTTAGGAGACCTATATCTTATAGGTCTTCCTTTAAGAGCACATGTCATGGCTGCCAGATCCGGACACTCTGCAAATGTGGCTTTAGTAAAAAAGATCAGGCAGGAATATGAGAAAAAAAAGATCGTTAAAAGGTATCCTAAAAGGAAAAAAGGTGCAGAATATCTTTTAGATATAGATGCAATTTTGAAGATAATGCCTCATCGTTATCCTTTTCTTTTGATCGATAGGGTGTTGGATTTGGAGCCGAAGAAAAAAGTTGTGGCCATAAAAAACGTTACGATGAATGAGCCATTTTTCTCCGGTCATTTTCCAAAACATCCAATTATGCCCGGGGTTTTGATCGTTGAAGCTATGGCTCAGGCAGGTGGGATTTTGCTTCTGAACACAGTTGATGATCCAGAGGGAAAAGTTGTCTATTTTATGGGGATAGACAGGGTGAGGTTCAGACAACCTGTTCTTCCCGGGGATCAGATCAGATTTGAACTAAAGATGCTTCAATATCGTAGTGGAGCTTGCAAGATGGAGGGAAAAGCTTTTGTCGATGACCAGCTGGTAACTGAAGCTACCTTGATGGCAACCATAGTTGAGAAAAATAGATAAAGCCTCATATTTAACCTCAATTCGATGACCCGAATACATCCAACCGCAATAGTCGACCCAAAAGCTGAACTCGAAGAAGATGTTTGGGTGGGACCTTATGCTATAATTAACCCCGAAGTTAAAATCGGAAGGAAAACAAAAATAGGTTCTTCTGTCCTTTTGGACTCAGGAACAATAATAGGAGAAAATTGCGAAGTTTATCATAAAGCAGTTTTGGGGACTCCGCCTCAGGACCTAAAATTTGGGGGTGAGAAAACCTACTTGAAAATTGGAGATAATACCGTTATCCGTGAATATGCGAGCTTAAATCGAGGAACAAAGTGGAGGGGAGAGACAAAAGTTGGGAAAAACTGCTTTATTATGATGTATGCTCATATAGCTCACGACTGTCTTTTGGGTGATAATGTCATCTTAGCTAATTCGGTGAACTTAGCCGGTCATATTGAGATCGGTGATTATGCTATTGTGGGTGGTATAGTTCCAGTCCATCAGTTTGTAAGAATAGGAGCTCATTCGATTGTAGGTGGAGGATTCCGGATTCAAAAAGATGTCTGCCCTTATATGATGGTAGCTGGGTATCCTCTGAGGACAGTAGGGATAAATCTGGTGGGTTTAAAAAGAAAGGGGTTTTCTGAAAAGAGTATCAAGTTATTAAAGGAAGTCTATAAAATTCTTTTCAGGTCTGATCTGAACACATCTCAGGCACTCGAGAAGATAAAAAAGGAATTGGAGATTATCCCTGAGGTGAAAACGATTCTTGATTTTATAAGCTCGAGCCAAAGAGGGATTATTAAATAATAATTTTTAAAGGGTGGGATGTTTTGCACTGCTCGATAGAGCAGGGAATTTATCCCTGCAAAAAATTTTAATTTCTATTTCTTCAAAAAAACATTATGAAATAAAAAATTTGATTATTTGAATCAGATTTTTTATATTTACAAAGACTAAGACATCCACTTTTTTTGAGATTTGCGTATGTGCGAATGCATCAAGAGACCGAAGGTCAAGAGACATCAAGAGATTTGTTGAAAAGATTATGGATAAGATAAAAGTAGGCATTGTTGGAGTTGGTCATCTTGGAAGGCATCATGTCAGGGTTTACTCTGAGCTTCCTGAGGCTTTGCTTTTGGGGGTTTACGATATAGACTTAAAGAAGGCTAAGAAGATAGCCTCTGAGTTTAACACCAGCTATTTTGAGGATATGGATACTCTTTTAAACCAGACAGATGCGGTAAGCTTGGTTGTCCCCACCTCTGTTCATTTCTCGGTTGGTAAAAAGATATTGGAAAAGGGTATTAATCTTTTAATAGAAAAACCTATAACTAAGACAGTCAAGCAAGCTGAAAAGTTAGTTTCGTTAGCCAGAGGAAAGAATTTAGTTCTTCAGGTTGGACATATCGAGAGGTTCAATCCCGCTTTTAAGGTTATTGAGAAGGACAAGCTTGAACCAAGATTTATAGAATCGCATAGGCTTGCACCTTTTGTTCCGAGAGGGACTGATGTGGCTGTGATTTTAGACCTTATGATCCATGATATCGATTTGATTTTATCTTTGGTAAAAGGCAGAATAAAAAAAATCGAAGCCTGTGGAATCCCCGTTATAACAGATTCAGAGGATATTGCTAATGCTCGAATCGGATTTGAAAATGGATGTGTTGCTAACATAACTGCAAGCAGAATCTCAAAGATGCCCATGAGAAAGTTCAGGATTTTTCAAAAAAACACTTATATATCTTTGGATCTATTAGAAAAAAAAGCCGAGATTTTTAAACTCGTTGGTATCGAAAAAATTATTCGAAAAAAGTTAAAAAAAACCCCTGTTGTGGGGGAAATCCCAATGGATGCAGGAAAGACAATAATCTATGAGAAACCCGAAATAGAGGATAAGGATATGCTTTCCTCCGAGATAAAATCTTTTCTTTATTCAGTAAGAAATAAAACTGAGCCAAAAGTTTCAGGGGAGGATGGTAAAAAAGCTTTAGAGGTTGCGCTTGAGATTTTGAAGAAGGCAAAGGTGCACAGGGAAAAATTAAGATGAGAAAAAAAATAATTATTATAGCTGGTGAGGCTTCAGGTGATCTGCATGCGGGAGGTCTTTTAAAGGAGTTGAAAAGGATAAATCACCAAATCGAGTTATTCGGGATGGGTGGGGAGAAGATGAAAGACGTAGGAGCGGAGCTATTCTTTCACATAAAAGACCTTTCCTTTATGGGCTTTTTCGAGGTTTTGAAGAATTTAGCTTTTGTAAAAGTTGTGTTGAAGAAAATGACAGAACTCTTAGATCAAAGAAAACCTGATCTGGCTATCTTGGTTGATTATCCCGGGTTCAACTTAAAATTCGCAAAAAGGATTAAAAAAAGAAAAATACCAATTCTTTATTATATCAGTCCGCAGATCTGGGCTTGGGGAGGAAAAAGGATTGTTAAAATAAAAAAGTTGGTGGATAAGATGTTGGTGGTTTTCCCTTTTGAGGAAAAAATTTATCAGGATGCTCAAGTCGACGTTAAATTCATCGGACATCCATTATTAGATATAGTTAAATCAAAAACAGAAAGGGAGGAATTCAGGCAAAGACTTGGGGTAAAAAAAAATGAGTTACTTTTGGGTCTTTTCCCAGGCTCAAGAGAACAGGAGGTTTCAAAGATTCTGCCAATTATGCTTGAAGTTTGCGAAAATTTAACTCAAAAAATGAAGTCAACAAAAGGTTTGACACCAAAGAATATTAAGATAGGGATAAGCTTAGCTCCCACTATTCAAAAAGGTCTTGTGGAGAAATTTTTAGCTAAAACAAAGTTAGATTTCAGGTTGGTTAAGCACTCGAACTATGACCTTATGGAGCACTCCGCTTTCCTTTTGGTTAAGTCTGGCACCTCCACATTGGAGGCAGCTATTTTGGGGACTCCATTTGTGGTGATATATAAAACCGGATTTTTATCCTGGCTTTTGGCAAAAAATATGCTGAAAATCCCTTATATCTGCTTGCCTAATATTGTTGCAGGAAAAAAGATAGTTGAAGAATTCATTCAGTATGGTGCCAAGCCAAATCTTATCGCATCATCTGTATATGATTTTTTAACTGACAAAGACAAATATGAAACAACCAAAAAAAACCTTTTGGATGTTAAAAACAGATTGGGCAATAAAGGTGCTTACCAAAAAGGGGCAGAGATTGTTTCGGAGATTTTGAATGTATCTTTTGTATAATATTTTTATCACTTTGGTTTTTTTAATTTTTTCCCCTTATCTTTTTATAAGGGCACTTTTCGGAAGACACGGTATTTCTGAGAGATTAGGCTGGCTTCCCAAAAATACTAAAAATCGTCTTTTTCAAAAAGAGGTGATCTGGTTTCACACAGCCTCGGTGGGGGAGGTTAAAATCCTCCCCCCGGTTATTCACTCTTTAAAGAAGAAAAGTCCTGATTCTGTTGTAGTTGTCACGAGCTTGACCAAAACCGGCAAAGCCTGTGCAAAAAAAATTTTAAAAGATGCTGAGCTTGTGTTCTACCCCCCGATCGATATCGGTTTTCTTGTCAAAAGGGTTGTTAAAAAAATCAAACCCAAAGCTTTGGTTTTGGTTGAGACTGAAATCTGGCCTAACCTGATCAGGGAGGTAAAAAGAAAAAAAGCAAAAATTGTGGTAATCAACGGCAGACTCTCCTCAAAATCTTTCCCTCTTTACTTTAGATTTAAAAGATTTTTTTCTGAGGTCTTATCTTTTGTGGATATTTTTTGTATGAGGACCGAAGAAGATTCCCAAAGAGCAATTATTTTGGGAGCAAATCCGGATAAAATAAAGGTTTTGGGAAATCTGAAGTTTGACCAAATTCTGTCCAGTTTTTCGACCCACCCAAAAGAAATGCTTAAAAAATCTTTTGGTGTAGATTTACACTCAAAATTGATAGTTGCCGGAAGTATCAGAGAAGGTGAGGGAAAGATTGTTTTAAATGCCTTTTTAAGACTAAAAAAAGAATTTCCAAACCTGTCTTTGATTTTAGCCCCACGTCATATGAAAAGATTAAAAGAGATCGAAAAAATCTTGCATTCATTAGGATTAAAGTTTATAAGAAGGACAGAATTGAAAAACCAAAAGGTGAAAGAAGATGTTATTTTGCTCGATACATTGGGCGAGCTTTTTTCTTTATATTCTTGTGCTGATGTTGCTTTTGTTGGGGGCAGCCTGGTTCCAAAAGGGGGACACAATATATTGGAACCGGCTATCTTTGGTGTCCCGGTTCTTTTTGGTCCACATACTGAAAATTTTAAATTTGCAAAAGATGTTCTTTTGAGTTCTGGTGGTGGGATAATGGTGAAAGACGGTGAAGAGCTTTATCAAAAACTTTTTTTGCTTTTAAAAAATGACAAATTAAAAAAAGATCTGGGTAATCGGGCAAAAGAAGCTGTCCAGTCGCAAAGGGGAGTATCTGATGAGACAGTTGAGTTACTTTTGAAAACTTTGGATGAAAAATGAATCTTTTTTTTCAAAAATGGGAAAGGTTCACCCATCTCTTGATGTCTCTTGACCTTCGGCATACGCAAAAAAAGAAAAGTTTTTTATTTTATCCAGTCTTATCTTTTTTTTCATATATATATCTTCTTTTTTATTGGCTAAGGATTTTTATCTACAAATATGGACTAAAAGGGAAAAAAAGATTAAAGGTCAAAGTTATTTCCGTGGGGAACTTAACTTTAGGTGGTTCAGGAAAGACTCCTATGGTTTTATACTTAGCTTCCGAATTAAAAAAAAGGGGCAAAGAGGTTGTAATCCTTACAAGGGGATATAAAAGGAAAGAAAAAAAACAAAAAGAACTTTACGGTAACCCAGAAAATCTTAGGTGGGAACTTTTCGGGGACGAGCCTTATCTTTTGGCTTTAAATCTACCAGAAGTTCCGGTGATAATAAACAAAAGCAGGTTTGAGTCCGGGGTCTTCGCCCAAAAAAAATACAGACCTGACCTTTTTATACTGGATGATGGGTTTCAGCACTGGAGACTTGAAAGGGATATCGATTTAGTGATGGTCGATGCAACTTACCCATTATCCAAACAAAGGCTTTTTCCACTTGGAAAATTAAGGGAGCCTCTATCCTCTTTAAAAAGGGCTGATATAGTTGTTTTGAACAAAGTAGACCAAAGCTACAACATAAAAGATACTTTAAATGTTTTAAATAGATATAATCCATCTTGTTTTGTTGCCCAAAGCTTTTATGAGGTCTTCGAAGTGGAGAATATAAGAGAGGCTACCTCAGTTGAGCTTTCCTCTTTAAAGGGTAAAAAAACAGTTGCCTTTTCTGGAATTGCCAATCATCTTTCATTTGAAAAGACACTTAAAAGTTTAGGGATAGTAATTTTGAACCATATCAAGTTTTCAGACCATCACTTTTATTCAACAAAAGATATAATGGATATACAAAAGGAAGGAAAAAGATATGGTGCTGACTTTGTTTGCACAACAGAGAAAGATAAAATTAAAATACCAACAAATGTAAGTTTTCAACTTCCAACCTATGTGGTAAAAATAAGGTTGAAGATAAAAGAGCAAGAAAGGTGGTTTTGGGACTTTCTACAGGAAAAATTAAGATGGCAATAAGGACAGATTTTTTAGTGATTGGCTCAGGAATAGGTGGATTGTCTTATGCTCTCAAGGTCTCAGATTTTGGGAGTGTTGTGGTTGTAACCAAAAAAGAGGATTCTGAATCTAATACCAACTACGCTCAAGGAGGTATTGCCTCTGTTGTATCCCCTGAGGATTCCTTTGAAGCTCATATCGATGATACTCTGAAAGCTGGGGATGGACTGTGCAAACCTGAGGTTGTGAAAAAGGTGATAAAATCCGGTCCAAAATATATAGAGGAGTTAGTTAAGGTTGGAGTCAACTTCACCAGAGACAAAAATGGAGGTTTTGATTTGGGCAGAGAGGGTGGGCATTCTAAAAAAAGGGTGGTTCATGTCCAGGATTTTACCGGAAGGGAGCTTGAGAATGCTCTTTTGCGTGCAGTCAAATCTAAAAAAAATATTCAAATTTATGAAAATCACACAGCCATTGATCTTATAACGCAAAGATGTATTAAAGATTATAATTTTGGTTCAAAAGAGAAGATAAAATGTTTTGGAGCCTATATTCTGGATATAGACAAAAACAAAATTGAGACATTTACCTCCAAGATAACCCTTTTAGCAACGGGTGGGGCTGGAAGGGTTTATCTTCATACGACCAACCCACAGATAGCCACGGGCGATGGGGTAGCCATGGCTTACCGTGCCGGCGCCAAGATAGCCAATATGGAGTTTATCCAGTTTCACCCCACAAGCCTTTACCATCCTTTTGGTGAATCTTTTTTGATCTCCGAGGCAGTGAGGGGTGAGGGTGGAAAGCTAAAATTGAGAAATGGGAAAACCTTTATGGATAAATATCATCCTTTAAAGGAGCTGGCTGCAAGAGATGTGGTGGCAAGAGCTATTGACTCTGAGCTAAAAAAATCAGGTGACTTTTGCGTGTTCTTGGATATTACCCACCTGAATTCTGATTTTGTCAAAAAGAGATTTCCAAATATCTACAATAAATGCCTGACCTTGGGAATAGATATAACCAAGGAGTGGATACCTGTTGTTCCAGCTGCTCATTATATGTGTGGTGGGATTTTAACCTACCTTGATGGAACAACAGATATAAAAAATCTTTTTGCCTGTGGTGAGGTGAGTATGACCGGGATGCACGGAGCTAACCGGTTAGCATCCAACTCTCTTTTAGAGGCAATTGCTTTTGCGGACTTCTCAGCAAAAAGTTCAATAGAGCAGTTTAAAAAAGAAAAGGGTAAAGAATTCCCGCAGGTAAAAGGCCGGGAGACAAAAGGAAAGTTTGACAAAAAAGAATGGGTTATAATCTCCCACGATAAAAAAGAGATTCAAAATTTTATGTGGGATTATGTTGGAATAGTGAGGTCGGATAGAAGATTAAAAAAGGCGGAATCGAGAATAAGGATACTCTTAAAGGAGATCGAGGAGTTTTTCCATCTCAATCCAGTAAAAGAGGAGGTTGTTGAACTAAGAAATATCGCCACAACCGCTGAACTTATAATACTTTCAGCACTTTCAAGAAAGGAGAGCAGGGGTCTTCATTATAATGTTGACCATCCGGAAAGGGATGAGGTGAAGTGGAAAAAGGATACGATTATTCAAAAAAATGAAGGCTTAAGTTAGATGCTGAAGAGCATTGGCATTTCGTAATGACGATACATCGGGAGCAATCTATCTGGAGATTGCTTCACTTTGTTCGCAATGACGTTGGAGATGCCTATCATTGCGAGGGGCGTAGCCCCGAAGCTAAATAGCATCCCGCCAAAGGCGGGATGTATCGAGAAAAAAGGAGAGGTTAAGATGGTAAGGTTAATTATGTTTTTTGTTTTAACAGCAGTGCTTTTAGTCTGTGGCACTGTTGAAGCTCAGGATAGTGGTTTTGGATTAGGAGTTATTTTAGGTGAACCTACAGGAATAAGTGGTAAACTGTGGATAGAAAACAGCAAAGCAATTGATGGAGCAGTTGCCTGGTCATTTGACAAGGAAAGTGCTGTGCATCTGCATGCAGATCTTCTTTTCCACGACTTTAATCTGTTTAAAGCAGAGAAAGGCAAACTCCTACTTTATTATGGGATCGGAGGTAGAATTAAGTTTGAGGACAAAAGTAAAGTTGGGGTTCGTTTTCCCGGAGGTATAAATTACCTCTTCCCAGAGGCGCCTTTAGATGTTTTTTTAGAGATCGTTCCTTTACTTGATTTAGCGCCCAGTACAAAATTTCGTCTGAACGCGGCTATCGGAATTAGATATTTCTTTCAGCAGGATACTTATTAGTAATGTCGCCTGACAGCGTGTTTGCGATTGGTCCCGCTGGAAGCGGGGCTCACCCAAATGCCTTTACACTTCGCAAACATCTCTCCTTTAGCCACTGTATAATAATTTAAAGATGAAAGATTTCACTAATAAAGAAGAGACAATAATTATCTTAGATTTCGGCTCCCAATACACTCAACTCATTGCACGGAGGATAAGGGAGAAAAACGTTTTCTGTGAGATTTTGCCTTTTGATTATGATCCTGATTATATAAAAAGTAAAAATCTAAAGGGTATAGTTTTATCCGGTGGTCCATCCTCGGTATTCGATAAAAATGCTCCTATCTGCGATAAAAAAATATTTCAGCTAAAGGTTCCTGTTCTTGGTATTTGCTATGGACTGCAACTTATTGCTTTTCTTTTCGAGGGAAAAATCGAAAAATCACAAAGAAGGGAATATGGAAAGTCTGTTATAAATGTTTTTGACACCTCTGATTTGTTCAAAGGATTAAGAGAAAAAGAAAATGCCTGGATGAGCCATGGCGATTATGTAGGAAAGCTCCCTTATGGATTCGTGCCTTTAGCCTCAACTGAGAATATTCCCTATGCTGGAATAAAAAATCCTGAAGAAAAAATCTATGGTCTTCAGTTTCATCCTGAAGTCGTTCATACTGAAAACGGAGAAAAGATTTTGGAAAATTTTCTCTTTGACATCTGCGGATGCGAGGGAAGCTGGACTCCTGAATCGTTTATTTTATCCTCTGTTGAAAAAATCAGAAAAGAAGTCAGGGACAAAAAAATAATATGTGCTCTTTCCGGAGGGGTGGATTCATCTGTTTGCGCGGCACTTGTTCACAAAGCTTCTGGAGATCAACTCATCTCCATATTCGTTGACAATGGGCTTCTAAGAAAAGATGAAGCTTCTGATGTAACAAATACTTGTAAAAGATTAAATATGAAGTTACTCTTGGTGGATGCTAAAGAGAGATTTCTCTCTGAGCTTTCCGGTGTTGAAGAACCAGAGGAGAAAAGAAAGATTATAGGTAGGGCCTTTATTGAGGTATTTGAAAAGGAAGCAAAAAAGATAGGAGATGTTGAGTTTTTAGCACAGGGGACTTTGTATCCGGATGTGATAGAATCAAAATCATTTAAAGGACCATCTGCAACCATAAAATCTCACCACAATGTTGGTGGTTTACCAGACGTGATGAATTTGAAATTGATCGAGCCTCTCAAAGAGTTGTTCAAAGATGAGGTTAGAAAATTAGGAAAAGAGCTAAATTTACCTGAAAATATCTTAGGAAGGCATCCATTTCCCGGACCAGGTTTAGCAGTAAGGATTATTGATTCTGTTACTGAAAAAAGATTGGATATTTTAAGGGAGGCGGACTTCATTTTCATCCAGGAGCTGAAAAAATCAGGGTATTATGATAAAATCTGGCAGGCATTTTGTGTTCTTCTGCCTATTCAGTCAGTTGGGGTGATGGGCGATGAGAGAACCTATGAGAATGTGGTGGCTTTACGAGCAGTAACATCCTTGGATGGGATGACCGCAGACTGGGCAAAGTTACCCTATGATTTGATAGAAAAAATTTCTAATAGAATCATAAATGAGGTAAGGGGGATAAACAGGGTTGTCTATGATATAAGCTCCAAGCCACCTGCAACTATTGAATGGGAATAGGTTGGAAAACGGTTCACGGTAAGCAGTTAACGGTTCACGGAAAACGGTTCACGGTAAACGGTTCACGGTAAACGGAAAACAGTAAACAGTAGGCAGTAGACGGAATTGAGAAAGAGACTTGAGATTTGAGAAAGAGGAAAAAGTTCAGTAGACAGTAGACAGATAGGTGTGGACAGTCTGTGCGTTATCAACAACAGGAATTTTATGAAAAGGTGTAAAATTTTTCTAATGTTCGTTCAGGGTACCCTTACCCTGAACCTGTGTGTTTCGGGGTAAGGTACCCCGAAATAACAATCATTCCGCTGAATCCGTTCAATCCGTTGATAGTTAATCCGCTGACCAATTATCCTTGACACCTAAGTTTGCCTCCCTTATATTGAAAAATAGAAAAGATTAAAAAAGGAGAAAAAAAATTGGAAAAGCTTCCAGATTATCTTGCTCACAGAAGGGAAAAGTTGAAGAAATTAAAAGAGAAGGGAATTAACCCATATCCCTATAAGTTCGAAAAGACTCATAGTTCAAAAGAAATTCTGGAGAGCTTTGAGGATTTAGAAAAGGAAAAAAAAGTGGTCAAAATTGCAGGGAGGATAACCTCTTTGAGAACCCATGGCAAAAGTATATTTTTTCATATACAGGATGGATATGGGAAAATTCAGGTTTATTTGAAATCGGATGAGCTCGGCAAGGAGAAATTTGAAAATTTTGAGTTATTTGACATAGGGGATTTCATCGGAGTTGAAGGAATTGTTTTTGTAACTAAAACAGGTGAGAAAAGTATAAGAGCTTCTGATTTTGTTATGTTGTCAAAATCTCTTCGTCCACTCCCTGAAAAGTGGCATGGTTTACAGGATAAAGAATTAAGGTATAGACAAAGATATTTAGACTTGATTGTCAATCCGGAGGTGAAAAAAACCTTTCTAACCCGCACCAAGATTATTCAGGCAATGAGGAAGTTTTTGGATGATAGAGGTTTCATTGAGGTAGAGACTCCAATTCTGCAGCCGATCTATGGTGGAGCATCTGCAAGACCTTTTAAGACCCATCATAATGTATTAGACAGGGATCTATATTTGAGGATAGCAGATGAGTTGTATTTAAAAAGGCTTTTGATCGGAGGATTTGAAAAGGTCTATGAGGTATGCAAGGATTTCCGAAATGAGGGGATGGATAAAAATCACAATCCAGAGTTTTCCATGCTTGAGCTATATCAGGCTTATGCTGATTATAATGATATAATGAAGTTAGAAGAAGAGCTTTTGAAATTTGTCGCAGAAGTTATCTTGAAGAAATTGATTTTTGTCTATCAGGGTGATGAAATAAATCTGGATACCGAATGGAAAAAAATACCCCTTTTTGAATCTATCAAGGAATATGCAAATGTTGATTTAGAAAAAAAGGATGAGGAAGAGATAAGAGAGGTTGCTAAAAATCTTAATTTATCAGTTGATGAAAAAACAAACAAATGGAAGCTGGTTGATACTATTTTTGGGAATTTGGTTCAGCCCTATCTGATCCAACCAACATTTATCACAGATTATCCTATCCAGATGTCACCTCTGGCAAAAAGGCACAGGAAAAAAGATCATTTAACTGAGAGGTTTGAGCTTTTCATCGGTGGTTTGGAGTTGGGGAATGCCTTCTCTGAATTAAATGACCCATTAGACCAAAAGGAGAGGTTTTTACAGCAGATGAATTTAAGAGATTTGGGTGATGAGGAGGCGCAGGTTACTGATGAGGATTTTTTGCGAGCATTGGATTATGGAATGCCACCTACTGGCGGATTAGGTATTGGAATAGATCGTGTGGTAATGCTTTTTACTGACTCAGCATCGATAAGAGATGTGATATTTTTCCCTCAGATGAGACCGGAGGGATAGAATATTGTGTTGGTTTTTATATGTGCTGTCGGGAGTTTCCTCCGGACAGTAAAATATCGCGTCAGGAGGTAACTCCTGACGCCACAAGGAAAAAGGAGGTTCTAATGCCGAAAAGCAAAAAATTAATAATCTATCAAAACAGAGAGCAGGGCCAACTTTTCTTAAATGCCACAGGGGTCACCGAGCAAGGAGATTTCTATCTAAAATATCCACCAAAAGACTTTGGTCGTGTGCTTCCACCCTCTACAACAGATGAGGAAATTGGTCGGGCAGTAAGAGAAGTGTTGAAACATTGTGAATAAAACGCGTAGCAGAACCTTTATGGCTCTGAACAGAGGGATAAACCCTTTGCTACGGTGAAAAAAAATGGTTAATTTATGTCATACGAATTTTTCATAGCTAAAAGATATTTGAAATCAAAGAAGTCATCTAAGTTCATCTCTATAATAACTGCAATCTCGGTTTGCGGGGTGTTGATCGGTGTTGCTGCGTTGGTTTTTGTTTTATCCATGATGAACGGGTTTGAAAAAGAGGTTAGATCAAGAATTATAGGGACAACTGCTCACGTTACTGTTTTTTCTGCATTTGGTGAGGGAATGGAGGACTATGAAGCTTTATTGCCCCAGATAAAAGAAACCAAACATGTTGTTGCAGTAGCACCATTTGTCTATTCCAAGGCAGCTATCTCCTCAAAGGAAGAGTCAGACGGAATAATAGTAAGAGGAATAGATTCTGAAAAGGAGACAAATGTCACCGATATTAAAAGAAATCTTTTAACAGGGTCTTTTGATTTTGAGCAAAAGGAACTTCCAGGAATGGTTTTGGGAAAAACTTTGGCTGAAAGGTTAGGTGTCTGTTTAGGAGATGAAGTTGTCCTTTTCAGCATAAACAAAGGTGATTTGACCGCAGGCTGGACTATTCCTAAAGCCACAAAATTCGAACTGATTGGGATGTTTGAAACGGGGATGTTCGAATATGATGCGTCTTTATCTTATATTTCCATAAAATCTGCACAAAAGCTTTTCAATTTAGGTGATAAAGTTACTGGACTGCAGATAAAAATCGATGACCTTTACAAAGCCGAGAAGGTTGCTTCTGAGCTCGACAAAAAATTAGGATATCGCTTCTATGCTTTGGACTGGATGCATATGCACAAGAATTTGTTCTCATGGATGACATTGGAGAAATATGCTATGTTTATTGTCTTGAGTTTAATCATCGCAGTCGCTGCATTTAACATAATAAGCACCTTGATAATGGTGGTTATTGAGAAAAAGAAAGATATCGGAATATTGAAATCTATCGGCTCTACCTCATCCAGCATAATGAAAATATTTATGTTCGAAGGGTTGGTTGTGGGAATAGTTGGAACAATTCTGGGGTCATTTTTTGGATTTATCCTTTGCTGGGTTCAGGAAACCTTCAAGATAATCTCTTTGCCTGCTGAGATATATTTTATAAATTCATTGCCGGTCGATATGAGACTTTTGGATTTCGTCTTAGTTGCCATAGCAGCCATAGGGATAACATTTTTAGCCACTATTTATCCTGCCAAAAAAGCAGCTGGTCTTTCGCCGGTGGATGCGATAAGGTATGAGTGAGGTTAGGTGGTAGGTTGTAGGTATTAGGTGGTAGGTGATAGGTGGTAGGTAATAGGTAATAGGTAATAGGTGATAGGAATAATTAAAATTTTAATTGTAATACTTTTGAACACACTTAGTTAAGTATTGTTAAATACCAAAGAGTCTTAAAAGGGAGATTTATGAATCAAAATGACACGCAAAAACAACAAGCCTTTGCAAAAAAGGCATACATTGAATTTTCAAAACTAAAACAACTCAGGAATGATTTGGCAAATATGAAGGATCCTGGTATTCATGCTGTTAATGCCTCCATTAAGGTATATAATGAAACGCTTTCTATCTGTTCAGAAGTATTAAAGAGTGATAAAGAATTTGCTAATGCCATGAAGAATTTGTCCTCTATTGAGGAAATAACTTATGGAGAATGGGGTGAATATTCGGCCATCCCAAGTGATAAAATCGCTGAGATTCAAGCTAATTCAGAAATTTTATTGAGCACTTTGCAAAGTTTTATAACTTGGTATTTACCAGTTGAGAAGCAAAAAACAATTGGTTTTCAACGTGAAGAATGAAATTATATTAAGATAAATTAAGTTTTTAAAGAATCTTTATAAAAAACTTGCTAAATTTGGCGAAAACAATTATAGTGGTATAAGTGTGGAAGAAGAGATTTTATTAGAAGGAAAAGGAATTCATCGGAGTTTCCAAACAGGAGGTGAAAGACTTCACGTATTAAAAGGAGTTGATATAGAGATTTACAGGGGGGAGATAGTAGCAGTTGTTGGTGAATCAGGAGTTGGGAAAAGCACTTTGCTTCATATTTTGGGAACCTTGGACCGACCAGACCAAGGAATGGTGAGATTGAATTCAAAAGATATTTTCTCTTTGTCTGATCAGAAGTTAGCGAATTTTAGGAACGAAAGCATCGGATTTGTATTTCAGTTCCATCATCTTTTACCTGAGTTTTCTGCTCTGGAGAATGTGATGATGCCAAAACTAATCGCAGGGAAAAATGAGAATGAAGTGATTGATAAAGCTAAAAAGATTTTAGATGAGGTGGGACTTTCAGATAGAGCAAACCATAGGCCCGGCGAGCTTTCAGGAGGTGAACAGCAAAGGGTCGCAGTTGCCAGGGCTCTGGTTAATCAACCTCAAGTGGTAATAGCAGATGAGCCATCAGGCAATCTTGATAAAAAAAACAAAGATGAATTGCACGAGCTTTTTTTAGATTTAAACAAAAGAAAAAACCAAACTTTTGTCATCGCCACTCATAATTTAGAGCTGGCAAAAATGGCTCATAGAATATACAGATTGAAAGATGGAAAAGCTTTTTTAATAAATCTTTAGGGAGTAGAAGATGCTTTGTCAGGATTGCAAAAAAAAGGAGGCCACAGTTCATCTAACTCAAATCATAAATAACAAGAAGATAGAGCTAAATCTTTGTCGGGAATGTGCAGAGAAAAGGGGATTTCATTCTCCATTGGAGGGGGCGTCTTTTCCCTTGGCTGAGTTTTTAGCCAGTATTTTGGATCAGAGTCTGAAGAAAGTTCCGACAAGATTAAAAGAGAGCAAATGTAGTGTATGTAAGATCGGTTACTCTGATTTCGTCAAAGCTGGAAGATTGGGTTGTGGGAATTGCTATAAGGTTTTCAGGGAGGAGTTAAAGGACCTTCTGAGGAAAATACATGGTTCTGACCAGCATCGGGGAAAAGCTCCTGCGGCTTTAGAGGATGTTATGAAGCCGATAAAAGATCAGAGGCGCCTTCAGGAGCAGTTGAGGAAAGCTGTGGAGTCTGAGGATTTTGAAAAAGCTGCAAAACTTAGAGATAAAATTAAAGCTTTGGACAAAAAGCTTTAATTTGGTCTCTTGATCTTCGATTTTTTAGGATTTTGAGATATGTTTGATGAAATGGTCAAAGAGGAAGCTGAATGGCTTTCTGGAGAAGGTAAAAATTCGGACATAGTTTTGTCCAGCAGGGTAAGATTAGCCCGAAACATTACTGGAATCCCTTTTCCCGCAGTGGCTGATACAGATACCAGACAAAAGATTTTATCTTATGTCAAGATAGCCATTGATAAAGGAGGAGCCTTTAAAAAGGGAATTTTTTATAACTCGTCTGAGCTTTCCCGCACAGATAAAGACTTCCTTTTGGAAAGGCATCTTGTTAGCCCTGAATTTGCTAAAGAGCAAAATGGTTTCAAAGGGATCTTTATCGGTGAGGATGAGAAAATATCGATTATGATAAATGAGGAAGATCACTTAAGGCTCCAAGCAATAAGATCAGGTTTGGAGATAAAGGCAACCTGGGAGGAGGTTAACAGGATAGATGATGAGCTTTCTGAGTTTTTGGAGTTCGATTTCGATTCCGATTTCGGCTATCTCACCTCCTGTCCTACAAATGTAGGAACCGGGATCAGAGCCTCAATTTTGATTCATCTCCCTGGCTTGGTTTTGACAAGAGAGCTGGATAAGGTCATTTCTCGAATAACCAAGATGGGGTTGACAGTTAGAGGATTCTATGGGGAGGGAACAGATGTTTTAGGGAATCTTTTCCAGGTATCAAATCAGACCACCTTAGGGAAATCAGAGGAGGATATAATAGAAAGCTTAGAGAAAATAACACAGCAGATAATAGAGTATGAAGGGAATTCGAGAGCTACACTTTTCAGGGATGCAAAGGAGCATATTGAGGATAAGATATGGAGAGCGTATGGTATTTTAAAATATGCTTGTGTTTTGACCTCTGATGAGGTAATGAATTTGCTTTCCGCATTAAGGCTTGGCATCGGAATGGGCACTTTATCAGGTATAGATTTAAAATTGATCAACCAGCTTTTAATTTTGACCCAACCAGCTCATCTTCAGAAATATTATGGGTATCAGATGAATGCGGACCAGCGAGATAAAAAAAGGGCTGAGCTTTTAAGAGAAAGGTTGGAAAAAAGTTAAATTTTCAATATTTTTGAAATAAACCTTTGACATTTTGAAATTTATTTATAAATTATAATTGAAAAGTTGATCTCGTATAAATATGGGAGCAAGAGATGAATGAGATGTTCACAGAAAGAGCAAGAAAGGCAATAGAATATTCAAGGGATGAGGCTGCGCGTTTACGGCACGATTATATAGGGACTGAGCATCTCCTTTTGGGTCTAGTCCGTCTGGGCGAAGGGAAAGCGGTAGAGATTTTGACCAACATCGGGATAGACTTAAATGAGCTTAAGGCTTCGGTGGAGGAAGTGGTTCAGCCCTCTGGAGGAACTCTTACTTTAGGACAGCTTCCTCTAACTGCGAGGGCTAAAAAGACCTTAGAGCTTGCCACCCAGGAAGCGAGAGCTTTAAGATCAAAAGAGGTTGATTGTGAACACATTCTTCTGGCTTTGTTAAGGGATGAGGAGGGTGTTGCGGCTCAGGTTTTGTCGATGTATGATGTGGATTATAAAGAGGCTTATGAGGAATTGAAAAATATACGAGTTGGAAAACCTTCCTCCTATGGAAGAAAAAGGAAGAAGACCAAGACTCCAGCTTTAGACCACTTTGGAAGGGATCTGACCGAGCTTGCGAGAAAAGGGAAATTAGACCCTATTATTGGGAGGGATAATGAGATTGAAAGGATTTCTCAGGTGCTCTCACGCAGGAAGAAAAACAATCCAGTTCTGATTGGTGAGCCGGGCGTTGGAAAAACTGCAATTGCCGAGGGGTTAGCTCAGAAAATAGTCCAGGGGAAAGTTCCTCAGATTTTGGAGAACAGAAGGGTTGTCACTTTAGATATGGCAGCTCTGGTTGCTGGAACAAAATACCGAGGTCAATTTGAGGAGCGGATGAAGGCGGTGATAAATGAGATTGTTAACTCCAAGGATGTGATAATCTTTTTAGATGAGCTCCATACCATTGTGGGCGCAGGAAGTGCAGAAGGCTCTTTGGATGCCTCGAATATCTTCAAACCCGCTCTTTCGAGAGGGGAAATTCAGTGCATAGGTGCGACCACTTTAAATGAGTATAGGAAATATATTGAGAAAGATGGCGCTTTGGAGCGGAGATTCCAACCGGTGATGGTCGATCCACCTTCCACTGAGGATACTATAAAGATACTTAAAGGTTTAAGAGAAAAATATGAAGAGCATCACAAGGTGAAGATCACTGATGAGGCAATTGAAGCTGCGGTTAGACTTTCGGATCGATATATTTCAGGAAGGTTTCAGCCGGATAAAGCTATTGATGTGATGGATGAAGCTGGCTCAAAGGCACACCTTACCTCTTATACCAAACCTCCGGAGTTCGATAAACTGGAACAGGAGATAAAAAAAATCCAGAAGGCTAAGGAAAAAGCGGTTAAAGATCAAGAGTTTGAAACCGCGGCTAAGCTTCGGGATGAGCTCAAATTTAAAAAGGATGAGCTGGAAAAGTTAAAGAAGAGTTGGGTGGAGCAAAGGGAGAGGATCACTATTAAACTCACAGCTGAGGATATCGCTGAGGTGGTTTCTAAGATGACCGGCATACCTTTATTCAGATTGGAGGAGAAGGAATCGAAAAAGCTTTTGAGGATGGAGGAGGAGATAAAAAAGAGGATTGTTGGTCAGATTGAGGCTATCTCTTCGATAACTAAAGCTATAAGAAGATCAAGAGCCGGTCTGGGTGACCCCAGGCGACCCATAGGTTCTTTTATCTTTTTAGGACCCACTGGTGTGGGTAAAACTGAGCTTGGCCGTGCATTAGCAGCATTTTTATTCGAGGATGAGGATAGTTTAGTCAGGATAGATATGTCTGAGTATATGGAGAAGTTTTCGGTATCGAGGCTTATCGGCGCTCCCCCAGGATATGTTGGTTACGAGGAAGGTGGACAGCTTACTGAAAAGGTGAGGAGAAAACCATACTCTGTTGTGTTACTGGATGAGATAGAGAAGGCTCATCCTGAGGTCTTCAATATTTTGTTGCAGATGTTGGATGATGGTCAACTAACAGATAGCTTCGGAAGGAAGGTCGATTTCAAAAACACAGTTGTGATTATGACCTCAAATATGGGAACAAGACAGATAAAATCAGGCAAGGGGATGGGATTTCAAAAAGATGATGAAAAATCGAGTTATGAGCAGATGAAAGAAAAAATAATGGATGAGGTTAAAAGGATCTTTAATCCTGAGCTTTTAAACAGAATCGATGAGATAATCGTCTTTAAGTCCTTAGGAATAAAAGAGATAATGGAAATAATAAACATATTGCTCTCAGATGTTGCCAAAAGGCTTGCTGATAAGGGTATATCCTTTGAGCTGACCGATTCAGCAAAAGAATTTTTAGCTAAAAAGGGGTATAACCCAATTTTTGGAGCTCGTCCATTGAAAAGAGCGATCCAGAAGTATCTGGAGGACCCTCTGGCTGAGGAGATCTTAAGAGGTCAGTTTGCATGTGATTGTCATGTTTTAATTGATAGAAAACAAAATGAGGATAAGCTTTTCTTTGACATAAAAGTTGGAGAAAAAGCTGGTAAACAGAAAGTTAAATAGAGAAGGAAGGTAGTTTATGGCTCATAAAAAGGGAGTTGGATCATCGAGAAATGGGAGAGACTCCCAGGGACAGAGATTAGGAGTAAAACGTTTTAGTGGAGAAGCTGTTTTATCTGGAACTATTCTGGTGCGTCAGCGCGGAACAAGAATCTATCCAGGGTATAATGTGGGAATGGGAAAGGATAATACCCTTTTTGCTAAGATCACCGGCGTAGCCAAGTATGAAAAAAAGGGAAGAGGAAGAAAAGTAGTTTCAGTCTACGCGTAAATTTTTTTATCTTTAAGCTTGCTAAATTTTTCACAAGCTTCAAGAACTTCTTCTTAAGTTAAAAATACTCTTATCGTTTTTTAGACTTTTAGCTTATAAATGAAACCAAAGGTTTTTCTTTTTTGAAATGAAAGGTTTTGGAATCTTGTTGGCTGGATGTGGTTTTTGGGATGGTTCAGATGTGTGGGAGTCTGTTTTGATCTCATACTTTCTGGCAAAAAAAAAGGAGCCTTATCTTTTTTTGACCTTAAATTTAAATCAAAAAGAGGTGGTGGACCACCTTACTCAGAAAAAAGTTTTTGAAGACAGAAACTTATTTTCCGAATCAGCAAGGATTGGAGTTTCAGAGATAAAAAGTATAGAGGATGTGTCCGGAGAGAAGATCAAAGGCCTTTTTGTTCCTGGCGGGTGGGGTCTTCTGAAAAATCTTTCTGAATTTGACCCAGATGAAAATACTTTCAATGTCGAAAAAAAAGTCAAAAGATTTTTAAGGGAGATTTACCGAAGGGAAAAACCGATCGGAGGGTGTGGATTAGCATCTCTGCTTTTCGCTTTTTGTCTTCATGATATTTCCGAATCACCTATAACTTTGACCTTGGGGAACGATGCCAAACTCTCCAGAAAACTTGAGGATTTCGGTGTTATTCATGTAATTTCCAAAGCATCTGAGGCGGTGATTGATAAAGAACATAAAATAGTTACAACCCCGGGGACCTTTCTGAAGAAAAATATCTCAGAGGTCTCCTCTGGGATAGAGAATCTGGTCTTGGGGATTTTGGAGTTAACAGGTTAAAATCATAAGGAGGTAATATGCGTCAGATAGATGCAGCAAAAATAACAGAGACAGTGAAAAAGCTTTGCATCGATGCCAATTATTATCTGGGTAAAGATGTTATGGATGCACTTGAGGCTGCTCATAAGAAAGAGGAGTCTCCGGTGGGCAAGGAGATCATCTCTCAGATCTTGGAAAACGATAAGATCGCGGCTGAGGGTGTATTTCCTATGTGTCAGGATACCGGTGCTGCGGTTGTGTTCGTGGAGCAGGGAGCTTTTGTCTTTGTTAACGGAAATTTAACCGAAGCCATAAATGAAGGGGTAAGACAGGGTTATAAGGAGGGCTATTTAAGAAAATCTATGTGTGATCCTATTACCAGAAAGAATACTGGTGATAATACCCCGGCGATTATTCATCTGGATATTGTGCCCGGAGATAAGTTGAAGATCATAGTTGCTCCCAAAGGAGGAGGATCCGAGAATATGAGCTTTGTAAAGATGATGAAGCCGGCTGACGGGATCGAAGGGGTGAAAGATTTTGTTATCGAGTCGGTAAAAAAGGCAGGGTCCAACCCCTGTCCACCTATTATCGTTGGAGTGGGCATCGGTGGAATTTTCGAGAAGTGTGCACAGATAGCAAAAAAAGCTCTTTTAAGAACCATAGGTTCCAAGCATCCGGATCCATTCTATGCTGATTTGGAAGCTGAGCTTTTAGAGAAGGTGAATATGACCGGAGTGGGACCTCAAGGCTTGGGTGGAACAGTTACCGCCTTAGCAGTTTTTGTTGAGGTTCATCCCTGTCACATTGCCAGCTTCCCATCAGCGGTGAATATAAACTGTCATGCGGCAAGACACAAAGAAGCGGTTATTTAGTTGTTAGTTGTTAGTTATTAGTTGTTAGATAAAAAAAAGATGGAGGAGATAAGATGGCTGAGGTAAAGAGATTAAATACCCCTTTGACTGATGAAGATATTAAGGGGTTGAAGATTGGAGATAATGTCTTGATAACAGGTGAAATATTAACAGCCAGGGATACAGCCCATAAAAAAATGGTCGAATTTCTGGATAAAGGCGAAAAGCTCCCTTTTGACATAAAAGGACAATTAATCTACTATGTTGGACCCTCACCAACTCGTCCCGGACAGGTCATAGGTTCTGCAGGACCAACAACATCAGGAAGGATGAACAAATATGCACCCCGGATTTTGGAGGCTGGGTCAAAGGGGATGATCGGAAAAGGTGAGATGGGTGCTGGGGTGCCTGATGCTTTGAAAAAATACAAGGGTGCATATTTTATCGTTGTCGGTGGTGCAGCTGCTTTGATCTCCAAATCGATCGTTGCTAATGAATTAGTCGCCTGGGAGGAGATGGGAGCAGAGGCGGTCAGAAAGTATACGGTCAAGGATTTTCCTGTTATAGTTGCTCAGGATTGCCATGGGGGGAATATGTTCGTTGAAGGGGTAAAGAAGTATCAGAGGATATAGAAAAATCAAATTTGCTGGGGCAGGGGTCAAACCCCTGCACCAACTTTAGGAAGATTTAAAAAATACCCGCTCCTTGTGGATGTTATCCCTGGTCGGGCAGGCATCCGCAAGAGAAAAGCACCCGTAAAAGAAGTTTTTCCTGTAGGGACGGGTTGGCAATTGGTAGCCGCCCGTATGGGCGTAAGCCATTTTTTTGCAGGCTACTATTATAACAGGACAAAGCAAAATCTATTTGTGCCTCTCGGGTCCCCTGACCCGACAGGGATTCTCTGCCAAGTCAGCCTGCCCGGATAGGGGGATTTGGCGGACACACAAGCACACCCTGAACGGTTCTGACCTTCTATATCTTTTCAAAATAACAAATCTTTAATATTTTTTAAGCCACAGGCTGTAGGTCAGATTTCCAAATCCGACTATAAGAAAGTCGATTTTAGAAAATCGACCTACTATTGTTCTATTCCGCTAGGTCAGAGGATCTGGTGGGCATATTAAGAATGGAGTTGCTCGATTCATCGAGCTTTGCCCAATAAATTGGGCAACTACATGTTTTGTTGTTGCCGAATTTGTAATTCGGTAACTACTTGCTGCTTTCCAAATCCAGCAACAATACTGAAAAAAAGGATCTTTTAAAAGTGGCGTCAGGAGTTTTCTCCCTTGGCCGGGCAGGTTGACCCGACAGGTATTCCGCCAGGTCTGGGGACCTGCCAGGCACAATATTTTCTTCTTCAATTTCGCAGAGGGATAAACCCTCCTTGGCCGGGCAAGCGAGGGTCTCCCCTACATATTAGGTTTATTTTGTTGGGCAAGCATTAGTAGAGAGTCACGGAAACCTTCTCGGTAAGTAGTCAGTTGCAGGCAAGGTGCCCGCTACTATCATTTAAGTTCATCATCAGGATGTAAATTCAAATATTTGTTCGTTGGGGATGTTATCATCCCCAACGATTTTCGGCGGATGCCTGCCCGGCCAGGGATAACATCCGCCTTGAACAAAGAACCGAAAAGGCCGAAATTGCTTTTTAATTGACACAACCATGCTTTGGAGCAGGTCCTGACTTCAAAAGATAGTTTGCGAGATATATTACATCTCCCAAATTAATACGGCAGTCGCAATTAGGGTCTGATCTCCATTTTGGCTTAGGTAATTTTACTGGATGTGCACAACAATATTTAGCCAGAAGTATAACATCATCTAAGCCCAAGGACCAGTTTCCATTTACATCGCCGTTTGTGTAATTAAATGTTAGATGTTGTGGCCCGTCACCTACATAATAGGTCTTCAAAATATTGCCTGAGGAGTCGATCCTGGTAACATTATCCGCCTGAAAATTGCAGGTATAAACTGTTGAATCCTGAAAAGCAGAGACTGAAACAACTCCTGAATTTCCGGGTAATCTTATAGGATTTAAAGACCCATGGAAAACAGTATCAGCTTTTGCGCAGAAGGTGTATACTTCACCATCGGTTTCCCAGCCTCCAGCTGCCAGATAGCCGATATTATCAGGTGAGATAGAGATAATACCTGGACTTCCTCCAATTTCAAAACTATCTATCATTGTTCCTTTTCGACTCCACAGCTTGGGGGGTTTGAACCCGGGGCTTCCTCCAATTTCAACAACATCTTTTATCATATCCAAAATAGGATCGATAATATAAATAATACCCCGTTCAGATGAATAATCTCCAGTGCAAATCACATATATTTCTCCCTCATTATCCAAATCCAGATATTGTGGATTTGTGCCTACGTTTATCACCTTCAGAATTGAGTCTCCTTGGGTGTCAAAAACAGTTACAGTCCCCTGTCCATAATTACCTGGATATGAGATAAAAGCGGTGTTACAAACGTAACCTTTATTAAGCTTTTCTAAAATAAGAATTCCTGCAGGACCATCCCCGATATAGAATGAGTCGACTTTGCTTTTGGTTACCATATCGATCTTAAACAAAGAGTCCGCAGTAAAACAGGTGACATAAGCGTATCTACTGCAATCTGAGAAATCTATAGCCCAGGGGTTGCGCGCCCATCCACCTCCGATATTTATACTATCGACCTTGGTATCGGTATTCATATTGTATATATGGATATCAGCGGACCCGGAGTTAACTACATAGATCAAGCTATCTCTGATTACAATCTGATTTGGCACAATACCTGTTGTGGCAAAGTTAGTAGTGACCAAATCTGTTTTCAGATTTATTTTAGATAAGGTGTATGCCAGGCCATTGATAATATAAGCGATTGGATCTGCTCCCCATACCATATTAGAGAAAGCTACCAACAAGACCAGAATTAAAATAGATTTTTTTAACATAATTAAAACTCCTTGAAGTTAAAAGATTAACGATTTTTCGAGACTGTCACTTTTTTAAGTTATAGACAATCTCCAGCCTCATCCCCCATTCCCTTCCGGGCATGGGATACCTTTCGACCAAGAAATACTTTTCGTTGGTTAAGTTTTTTATCTGTCCATTTAATCTCACCTCCCATCTGGAAATTCTTTTTTTCAGACCAAGACTTAAATCTTTTAAATGATAGGGGTCCTCTTTCAATGTGTTAGCTTCCACTCTGTATCTCTCGCTGACCCACCTCTGTTTGTAGGATAACTCAAAAATATTATAATCAACCAAAATGTTAAAGTTAGTTACATACCTTGGCTGAAAAGGTATGAATTTTCCGTCATAGGTTATATCTCCACTTTTATTTAAAGCCCTGGTTACATTGTTTTTGTAGTTTATTTCCAATGCCTCCTTAAAAAACTTCAAGCTGATGAAATCCTCATGACCGGTTATTTGAGAGCGGGAGATATTTACAGGCATATATTTACCATCAAATCTTCTTCTCCAGACGATAATATCCTTTACAAAATTATGGAAATAAGTTGACCCAAAGGAAAGCTTTGAGTTTTTGAAAAGAGGAACTTTAATTTCAAAGCCAATCTCAGAGTGCTCAGATTTCTCAGGTTTCAAATCAGGATTTCCTGAAGCGTAAACATCCTCTTTCCAGAACAAAGCATTGTTCGATGGCTGGCGAAAAGATTTTCCGTAATCCCCTCTTAAGATAATCTGAGTCTTTTTTCCATTTGATATAGCAAAACCTATCTTGGGTGAGGTGAAATTATCTAAATTCTTTGTATTATCTTTGCGTAAAGAAAAATTTAGATTAAGATTTTCAAAGAACAAAAATTCGGGCAAGCTTAAGCTCTGATTATCTGAGAAAAACCAACTGAAGGTCTCTCTTTCTATCTTTCCTATGCTTCTTTGCGGAAATAGAAAGTCCTTATGCTCAAGCACATCCTTTTGGAATTGGGCTCCTATTTGGAGTTCGTTCTTCTGTAAAAGATTTAAATCTAAGGTCAAGCCAAAATCTAAGATATCATTTATATATTTAGTATCATATGCAAAAAAGTTCTGTAAATGAGAGGGAAGGTCAAGGTTTTGAAAGTGCTGTTCAAAACGTGAGAAAGAGAGGTGTGTTTCCACTAAGAACTTTTTGAAAAACCCTTGTTTGAGCTTTAAATTCAAAAGTTTCCTTTTGTCCTTTAATTTGGCACTGCGGGATATTTCCTCATCAAATATGGCTCCTGGTATTCCGTTAGAAGAACCATAGATTTGTCCGGAAAAACTCAAATTTATCTTTGGGTTAAAACTATAAATTCCTGAGAAAAAGAAGTTAGTTCCCCTCTTATATGAGTTTTCTCTTTTGACTTCGCCTTCATATGGTTTTTCATATTCAAAGTCAGATTTTGAATATTTGAATGAGTAAGAAAAACTGGTGGAGAGATTTTTAAAAAGAAATGGATTTTTTAAAGATAGGTTGAAGATGTCGGTATCCCATTTCCCCCATAAATTATCCAATTTTATTCTAAAGTTTTGGTCGATTTTCTGAGGCTGGGTGATTATATTTATCACTCCTCCCAAGGCATCAGCGCCAAATTTAGCAGAAGAACCCCCTTTATAAACCTCTATTTTTTCCACCATTTCCAAAGGTATGGTGTTCAAATCAGCTACACCAGATGCTGAGGGATTTATTTTCTGTCCGTCGATTAAAACTAAAACCTGCTTGGGTGAAGACCCTCTGATTGTGACCTGATGAGTTCCAGCAAAAGTCCCGGTCTTCTGAACAAATACCCCTGCTACAGATTCCAAAGCTTCGGAAACAGTTTTTACTTTTAGTTTTTCGAGCTTCTGTCTAGTTATTATCTCCGCTTCTAAAGGAGGTATTGAAACCCTTTTGGCAGTAACTTTTATTCCAGGAAGAATGTAGGTTTTTCTTTTTAAGTTCACCCTTATTTTTCTGGTTACATCTTCTGTTATTTCAAAATCTGGGATAATCTTTTCTTCAAATCCCTCGGCACAAACTTTCAGGTTGTGAAGACCAACAGGAATGTTAGAAAAAAAGAAATTCCCTGAATTATCAGAGTGGGTTTGATAGTTTGTGTTCAAGATTTTTATCCAAGCACCGCTTATTGGATATCCATTATCTTCTGCAACAACAGTGCCAAAGATTTTTATGGTGGATTGTGCAGATGAAAGAGAAAAAATTAAAAAGCTTAAAAAAAATGATATTCTTATAATTTTAAAAAAGTATGAAATCATCATTTTAAAAATTTTCTTACCTTGGTGGGAGGAAAAATAAAAAAACCAGCTTGCTGGGCTTAGCTGGTTTATGAGTTTACCTTTTCCTCACCCGCGCAAGGATAATTCAAGGTTTTCAAATCTGGTAGGTTTCCTGACTTGTGGCATCGAACCTAAAGGCTTAGCCTTCCCATCCATATGGACAGTGGCATAAAAAGCCTTCGTAACCACTCACAGTAGCGGGGCTGTGGCGGATTTTCACCGCCTTCCCTTTTTACCCAAAAGGCACCAGATTGGGATGATATTTTCAAAGAGCTTTGCTATCACTATATATAAAAAAAAAAGCTTGTCAAGGATTTTTTCAGTGATTTTTTAAAAATATTTTCTGAAGAGATTTTAAAAAGCGTAGTGGAGGGTTTATCCCTCCGCGTCACAGAATCAGAGCCATAGAGGCTCCCTGGCCGGGCAGGCTGCTACGCGATCTGTTTTTCAAGGGAGAGGTAAAGCTGAAGTCGTAGATCCCGCATCATGCGGGGCTTTACACTCCATTTTCAGAAATTTATTTGAGCATTTCTTTGTTGCTTTTGTAGTGATTTTTGTATTATTTTTGGTGAAAAAGATTAAATTTAGTTACAAAAAGGATTTTAAGGTTGAAAAGAAGTTCACCGGGAGAAATGCATATTTGAACAAGTTAGTCGATATCGTTCGAAGTTTATGGAGAGAAGATGATCTCAAAAATTTCTTTGTGTCTTGAAGTAGGTCAACAAGGGACAGGCGCATTTGCTCCAGACTGCCCAGGTTGCTGGGTTTTCGGAAAAACGAAAAAGAAAGCCTTAGAAAAAGCAAGAATTGCTGTGGTTGAATGGTTTGAGTGGCTGAAAAAACATGGAGAAAGCATACCAGATATAAAAAGTAAGTTAAAAATTGAAGTTGCTGAGATGCTTCGTGTGGATTATAATCCTGTTGAAGCTGGAAAGCCTGAACCATTGTTTTGGTCAGAAGTTTTACCTGTTAAAAAAGATGATATTAAAAGAACCCTTCAGTTAATGAAGTATTCTCGTGAAGATTTGCTGAACCTTGTCTCTGACTTAACAGAAGAACAACTTGACTGGAAGCCCAAAGGCAAACCACGCACAATAAGAAACTGCTTAAGACATATAGCTTACGTTGAACCCTGGTATATAACCCGCCTTAATATTGAATTGCCAGAAGATTATCCTGAAGATGTATTCAAATTATTAAATTGCACTCGCGATATCGTTATCAATTGTTTATGTAACTTTCCTGAGCGGAAAATGAAAGGGGTATTTAAGCCTAAGAAATATAAAAGTCCTGTATGCGATCTTTGGACTACAAGGAAGGTTTTGAGGAGACTGATTGATCACGAGAGGCTACACACAAAATATATCCAGAGGGTGCTGGAAATGTATCACAGAAAAGAGAGGATATAAATGGTAAGACCGCTAAACAGAGAGTGTTGTCGAAAAATACCTTAAATGTTATTGCGAGGAGTCCATATGGACGACGAAGCAATCTCTAACCCATTGATTTATATAAAAGCGAGATTGCTTCGCTTCGCTCGCAATGACAGTGTAAAGAAATGTTAGAGACACCACATTAGATAAAGTCCCACATCTTTATGTATCATCTGTTCAATCTATCTTTCTGCCAAGACAATTTGAAAAAATTCCCAGCTGGTGGTATTCGTTCTAACTATCCTAAACCCGACTCGCCTAATTTCATTTGTCAGCCCGCATTTTAGCATGTTTTTATAAGTTGGGTATTCAGGATTAAAACGCTCCATAAAATCAAACAAATTTGCCTTCCACTTTCGGTTTGGTTTGTTATGCTCAGTGATGACTATTTTACCCCCGGGTCTGATGACTCTACAAGCTTCCGATAGAACGTTTCGTCGCACTTCTTGAGGCATCTCATGTAGTGCACCACAAATAACGCTTTTATCAAAATAGCAATCTGAGAATGGAGTATCTTGAGCATCGCCCTGTATGAAAAAGAGACTATTAGGTTTTTCCTTTTTCCGGGCAATTCTTAATTGAGCAGGAGAAAGTTCAATACCCACCACTTTTCCTGTTCCTGCAAGTCTTTTAGCAAGCATTATGGTTAAAGTACCGGTGCCACAGCAGATGTCTGCTATCTTTTCGCCCGGTTGAGGGTTTAGCCATTCAATTATTAACTCCCGCCATCTCCTTTCACCGCCAAAGCCTTTGTTAAGAAAGAAACAGAGTCCTTTTACAAAAGGATCATAAATGTGAGCAAACCAACTATACCATTTTTCATAGACCCTGCGATAATAATCTGGCATTTCTTTTTTATTTTTCATGCCATATCCTGCTTTATCTCCGACTTGAACCCTTTTCACTTAATAATACAACATTTCATCTAACTTTCGGAGCGTGTCCGAAGTTGCGACTGAACGGAGCAATCTGGGTTAAGCAACCAACGGGAAAATCCTTACAGAGACTTTGATTATAAAAAATTTTGATTTTATCTCTTTTAAGCGTCGGGAGTAGAGCTCCTGACGCAACTATTTAGTCCTCCTACAAAATTTTCTTATTTTTCTTTTGATTTTTGTCATATTTTATCCTATAATAAAGATAGTTAAACAGAAGTATTCACTTCTGAAAGATTATTTGGCAGACGAGAAAAAATTATGGTAGAACAAATAATACCACAGAGAAATGCGCAACATAATTTAAGACCAGTGCTTTTGCCATCTAGTGGATAGCTAAAAAAGTAAAATTCCGACATCTAAGATTAGCAACCAATGGTGGTCCAGAAAGAGCAAGATAAATAAGTGTCTGGATAAAAAGAAACCTTACCAAAAAAACAGGTGCTAAACTGGAGGTATAAATGTTAGTTCGTAAAGTTCAGAATTTTTTAAGTGAATATGGTTTATTCGCCATTTCAATTATTGTCATCTTATTGATTTGGGAATTCGCAGTTCGCCATTTTAACACGCCTCATTATATTCTACCGGCTCCTTCCAAGATATTTCTTAGGCTTGCAACATCCCATAGTATTTTAGCATATCATGCTATTGTAACGTTGAAAGAAGTTCTTGCAGGCTTTGTTCTGGGAAGCTTGATCGCGCTCTTGCTCGCTATAGGAATGTCTTATTCAAAGGTACTGGACAGACTTTTTTACCCAGTGATAGTCCTAGCACAGACATTTCCCAAAGAGGCATTAGCGCCTCTTTTTGTGGTTTGGTTAGGCTTTGGTATATTACCCAAAGTAGTTATGGCGGCTTTGATTTCCTTTTTTCCTATGACTGTGAATACAGTTCGGGGTCTCAGATCCATAGATCCATTAGCTCTGGATTTAATGAAATCATTGTCCGCCAACCAACGACAAATTTTCTTTAAGCTCCGGCTCCCTTGTGCACTGCCCTATATCTTTGCTGCAATGAAAATCTCGGTTACTTTGAGCGTTGTAGGTGCAATAATAGGAGAGTTTATAGGAGCCAGCAAAGGTCTTGGTCACTTGATTATGGTAGCAAATTCTGAGGCTCAGGTGGATCTGTTATTTGCGTCCCTCACGATTTTGGGTGCACTTGGCGTAATTCTATTTTTGATAATAGAAAGACTCGAAAAGTTCTTCCTTTATTGGCATGAATCTATGATTGAAGTGGGGGTAAGGTGAGTATAGCCGAAAACAAGAATCTTGAGGGGGTGATCCTTATGAACTACTGAAATCTTAGAGGGTAGCTAAATTTGGCTTGGGATCCAAGTAAATGCTAACAGCAAGTTTCATTAGATAAGGAGGTTCGAAATGAAGAGATTTACAGCACAAATCGTGATTAGGGTTTTAGGAATAACGATGATCGTTATTCTTGCCCTCAACGGCTGTGCCAAAAAGGCACCGGAGAAAATAGATTTTCTCCTCGATTGGAAAGCCCAATCTTACTTTGCAGCGTATTATGTTGCGCAGGAGAAAGGGTTTTATAAGAAAGAGAACCTTTCTGTCAACATCCTTGCCGGGAAAGGCGCGGAGACTACTGCAAAATTAGTGGGTACTGGAAAGTATCCTTTGGGCTCCTGCAGTGCTCCTGCGACAGTAATCGCTCGGTCAAGAGGAGTGCCTGTTATCTCCGTAGCAGTACTCTACCAGCAATCTCCCAGTGTAATCTTCTCCCTCAAAGAAAATGGCATAAAAGAGCCAAAGGATTTGCTAGGAAAGACCTTGGGGGTGAGATACTACGATATTTCACACCAAGAGTACAAAGCAATGATGAAGAACAACAGGCTGGATATTGGTAAGGTAAATGAGGTCAGTGTCGGATGGGAACTCCAGCCGCTTTTGACCGGACAGATTGATGCTCTTTATAGTTATGTATATAGTCAGCCTGTTCAGGCAAGACTTATGGGGAAGGAAGTTAACGTGATTCCGATGTCAAAATGGGGTGTGGAAACTTATGGTAGCAATCTGATAGCTAACGAAGACTTTGCCAGGAACAACCCAGATATAGTTAAAAGATTCTTGCGAGCAAGTCTTAGGGCTTGGGAGTATGTTATTAACCACCCAGAGGAAACAATCGAGATTTTCCATAGGTTGCACCCTGAGACGGACAAGAAGCTTGGGTTGGAGATGCTAAAAGAAACCATTCCTCTATTGACCAGTGAAGTAACACAAAAATATGGGATTGGGTATCAACTTGAAGAGAGATGGGAGGAAACCCAGAATACGCTATTCGAACAAAAAGTAGTTGACAAAAAAGTAAAAGTTGATGAGATATTCACTAACGAGTATCTAAGATAACCACCCATTCAAAGTCGCATCGTCCGTGGGCCTTTTGCTAGAGCTCGTACTGTTTCCTTTTAGAAGATCAAAAACATCTTTTAATGAATTAACAATGGTTGCATCTTGTGTTTCATACCCTTTACAAGGAAGGCGCTTGGTCTTTGCATAGTCCTTCCAATCAGGCACCGCAGTGTATACTGCATGGTCTCCCGAAATGAACATATGGAAGGGAAATCTCACCGACGAATCCTTAGCTGTGTGCGAATGTTCGTCACAAAGCTCAAGTATGCGGTTTATGTAAACTAGCTGGCTTTTTAATCTTTCTTTTTCTTTTATCTCAGGAAAAGGGTCCTTCATTTTCTTAATGAACTCCCGCTGATTGTTTACGTTTTCCTGAAGTAGCACGATTTTCAATTTTCGCTTCTCGAAGATTATCAAGTCGTTGAATAAGTTGTTAAGATATATTTCTCTTCTCTCGTAATTTGTGTGTTTAAGCTTCCTAACATTTTCTGTGAGTTCAAATGCTGGAAATGTCATCATTACTAGCACCTCATCTCCAGGTGGATCCCCAATTAACTTCGCGCCTCTTCGCAGAAATTCACTGTAATCTGAAAACTCGTCTCGAATAAGTCGTTCCACTCTTCGAGCAACGACATATGAACCCACAGTCACTATTCCGAATAGGACTGAAAAGATGAATGCTAGAAAAGCAGAAGAATGTTCCTTCCAAAAATAGTCATACTTTGACAAAAAAGGGGATAGAACGATATACAATATGGTGAAAAAGATAGCAAGACAAACTATTCTGAGACTGTATTTTCCGAAAATATCCGACTTATACATTTTTGGATACGGTATCTTAAATCTTTCCGTCTTATTTTTTTTCATGGTTTACTCCTCCTATAAAAAGATAGGGTTCTCTCCCCATAAGAAAATCAGACCGTTCACTTAATCGTAGAACCTGAAGAATACTAAAATTTGCTTTATAGAAGAAATTCTTAATTTCAGAAAGAGTATAAACTCTTCCACCACTGGTGACAAGAAACATATGCATGTTGAACACGGCTAACTCTTCACAACTAGAATCCTGTGAAGATAAAAGATAATCTTGCACAACTAATCTTCCGTCCTTCTTTAAAATCGAATGCACTTTGTTGAACATTAAATGAACCTCCTTTTCCCCAAATCCATGTGGCACAAACGATACTAGTACAAGATCATACACATCTTTAATTGGGTCAATTGTAAAATCTCCAGTTACAACACTGACTCGCTCTTCAAGATTGTGTCTTATAACATTTTCCTCTGCCACCTTTGCAACGAAGGGAAGTTCAAAAATCGTGCAATGTAATTGAGGATATTTTTTCGCAAAATATATGGAGTAGCATCCTGATCCTCCGCCCAAATCGAGCATACTTTTCACATTGCTAAGATCAACCATTTGCTCTATCTCTTCCGCCATCTTCCAACCAGTGAAGTCCATTTTTAGGGTGAAGTCCCTCGCCCTTTTTTCATCTTTATGAAGAGCTTCTTGTTCCAAGAATCGTTTAGGATGACCTCGTTTGACAGCCTGTTCTAATTCAGACCACGCGTCCCAGCAATAATTATAGTGGCGAAGAGCAAAACCAATATATGAAGGACTGCCCTGGCAAAGATACTTTTTTGAGACCTCAGTATTAGAGAAATAATCCTTTTCTTTTTTAAGGAACCCCATGGCTGCTAATGCATTAATGAGCAATTCGGTGGCTCGGGGATCGGTTTTAATTATCCTAGATAGGTCTTTAGCGGTTTTGGGGGAGTGTGATAACTTGCTGAAGACATCCAATTCATTCGCTACCAGAAGGATTTTCGATTTCCAGAATGAGCGACTTAAATCAATTAAACTTTTCAATGCTTTATCATGTTCGTGTTGATAGAGCATTATTTCTTCCTTGTTACCCTCCTAAGGTTCCAATAATACACTAAATCTGGAGATTTTCTCATTAGAATAATTTTCTGGATTAACCTCTCCATGAAACCTCTTACTAGAGGAGATAGTCCAGGAATTGCAAGTGAGGTGCCAAACTGCTCCATAAGTATGCCTCCTATGACACTGCTCACAAGAATTCCCACAGTAAAGGAAACAGAGAGTTTCTTGGCTGTAAGTTCAACTTTGCTTATTTCGTAATTTATTTTCTCGATCGTTTCTTTCACCTTTCCCGAAACGTCTTCTATTTCATTACAAGAAAATTCTAAGCAAAGCTTTTCTAGATTACGGGGGATCCCTTGACTATGCGATTGAATTATATCGCTAAGCGTTGGATTTATGGGAATTCTTATATGAATCTCTTCTACTACGATGTTCTGAACTGCCTGATGGATAATGTTAAGACCATCCTTCGATAAGTCTATGTACTCAAAGCGGTTTATGAAAGGTTTTCCCCCAAGACCATGCGTAAGAGGATGATCAAAGTGAATATGAAAATCTAAAAGGCGCTTCAGCTTTTCTACATAGTTGATGGATCTACTCTCAAACATTTCTTCAGTTCGTTCTTTTCCCACAATGCACGACATTGCGGCGTAGCGATAAGCATTGCTTCTCATAATATCTGCATCTGAAAGAAATGGGTTCACACGTTGATAGGGTTCCTGAAGAGACCTGAGTTCAGGAGATGCTTTTATGAAAGGAATTTGCATGGCATTGTTTTGATACTCTTCAAACTGTCCGTTAGAGATAACCGAATAAAGGGGTCCAGAACGGTTCACGTAACACGGTGGTTTAAGCTTCAAAATAGGATCCAGATACTCTAATCCTTCATACTTTGTGGGGGAAAAAATCACCGCCTGTACGATCCTCTCCCTCATTAATATTTCAAGATCACCTATGGTCATTCCAGTGAGCCGCTCTAGGTCGACTTTAGTGCTATGTGGCGGGATGGTGACAATGGTTAAGGGATTTAAGAAGGCAAGTAGTGCTAATGGGGCTGACAAACAGTAAGCATGTGTGGTTCCCAGTGCCTTTATCTTATCTTGGTACATAACTTGAGACAACTTAGTAAGATTATCCCAATTTAGATTTTGTATTCTATCACGTTCTTTCTTAGCCTTTTTGGCTAAATGAGCGGCTGCCTCCTCTTCGTCAAGCTCATATTTCAGTAGTGTTTTCTTCTTCATGATTTTAAATAGTTATTTTTAGGCCCGTCATTGATTTTCTCTTAAAAATTCCCTTATTTCTTCCACCAACATCGCATATTTACTGGACTTTCTCATCTCTAGTGTTCTTGGACGCTCAAGTTCTACCTGAACATCGCTTTTAATACGCCCCGGGCGGGAAGTCATCACAAAAATCCTATCCGATAGAAATACAGCCTCTGGGATACTATGGGTTACAAATACAATTGTTCTTTTAGTGCTTTCCCATATTTTGAGAAGCTCTGCATTAAGATTTTCCCTAGTTAATTCATCAATATTTCCAAAGGGTTCATCCATCAATAGGACTGAGGGTTGATAACTCAGTGCGCGAGCAATTGCTACCTTAGATTTCATGCCTGCTGATAGCTCCCTTGGTAGACTATTTTCAAATCCAGAAAGAACCACTAATTTGATGAGTTCCTTTATTCTGTTTGATTCCTCTTTTTGATTAAATACTTCTTTTGGCAGTTGAATATTTTGACTAACTGTCCGCCACGGAAATAACACAGGGTCTTGAAACACATATCCAAAATCTCTATCCTTTCGAGCCTTTTCAGGAGATTTACCATTTACTAAGATCTTCCCGGAGCTAGGTTTAATTAGGTCTCCAATGAGTCGAATTAACGTAGTCTTGCCACAACCAGAAGGTCCAACAATAGACACAAACTCGTTCTTTGTAACATCCAGATTAACGTGTTCAAGTGCAACAATAGAGGATTGACCGGAAGGAAAAATCTTTCCCAGATTCCTCACACTGATTATGATTTGTCCCATATCTTCATGAGGCTTGGTGCTATTTATTATTCCTTTAGTCAAATCTAACTCCCGAGGCCGGACTCGAACCAGCGACAAGGTGGTTAACAGCCACCTGCTCTACCAACTGAGCTACTCGGGAATTCCTTATTCTATGAATGCATACGCATAATCTTATCGAAAAAAATATAAAAAAATTTGAACCTTTGTCAAGAAAAACCATTTTTAGTTTATGTCCTCACCCCAGACCCTCTCCACAAGTGGAGAGGGGTACAAAGACAGATTTTCAGTGGGTGGAGATTCAAATCTCGACAAATAAAATGTCGATTTTAGAAAATCGACCCACCGCATCTAAAAAGTTTTTCATCCTTTATCTTAAATATTTATTCGAATGTATACATTTTCATTTCCTAAAATCTCTTTCAACTTTTTCAAAAACTCTTTTGAGAGCTGGACCCGAATATTCTTCACCCTCATCTTCAGATTCTCATCCTCTGTTTTTATATGAAGAATTACATCTGATTTGCCCGGATATGAAGATAAAGTAGTTTTCAATTCAGAGAAAAGACTATTCCCGCAACTGCTTTTCTCTAAAGTAAGATGTAAAAATCCCCTTAATTTCTCATAAGTTAGATTTAATGGAATAATATCCTTTGCGATTATCTTAGGTTTCTCTTTCTCCTTAGTGGAGGTTTTTCCTTTTACCAAAACCATCTGGTCAGGTTTTATCAGTGAATTTTTATTCTTATAACAATCGGAAAAGACTAAAACCTCCACCTGCCCTACGAAATCCTCTAATGTGAAAAATGCCATAAGTTTTCCTTTTTTATCCACTGTGGTCTTCACATTTGTTATTATTCCTCCACAGAAAAGCTCTTGGTTATCAGAGAGGTTTTCCAGAGACTCAGTTGAACAGGTGGTAAATGATTTTAACTCCTCCTCATATTTTGTTAGGGGATGTCCTGACACGTAAAGGCCCAGAATCTTCTTTTCCTTTGAGAGGATTTCGGAGAGGGGCCATCTCGGAACATCTGGTAATTCAGGCTCTTTTTGTGAAACTTTTGACCCAGAGAGAGTGTCAAAAAGGGATGTCTGTCCCATCTTTTTATCCCTTTGAACTGCCTGTCCATATTGTATTCCTTGATCCACTGATGCCAAAAGCTGAGCCCGATGTGAATTTATAGAATCGAATGCTCCAGCCAAGATTAAACTTTCCAAAGCCTTTTTATTAACCACTCTCAGGTCAACCCTTTCGCAGAACTGGAAAAATGAAGTGAACTTACCATGTTTCTCCCCTGCGGAGATCACCGACTTTATTGCGTTCTCACCCACATTTTTCACCCCCTCCAACCCGAACCTTATCTTATCTTTAACCACGGTGAATTTACCAACGCTTTCATTCACATCCGGAGGCAAAACCTCTATCCCCATCCGCCTGCACTCCTCCATCAAGATGACTACCCGGGATGAGTTCCCGATATCAGATGACATAGTAGCAGCTAAAAACTCAACCGGATAATGGGCTTTCAGATAAGCTGTTTGATAGGCTAAGTATGCATACCCCACAGAGTGAGCTTTATTGAATCCGTATCGTGCAAAACGAGAGATCAGCTCAAAGATTTTTTCAGCTTTTTTTTCGCTTATGTTAGATTTTTTTGCACCTTTTAAAAACTCCTCTTTTTGCTGAGCCATCATCTTCGATTTCTTTTTACCCATAGCTTTCCTCAAGATGTCCGCTTTTCCTAAACTATAACCAGCTAAATCAGAGGCGATTTTCAAAACCTGCTCCTGATATACAATCACTCCATAGGTCTCTTTTAAAATGGGTTCAAGCATTGGATGCTCATATTCTGTATGTTTTTTCCCGTGTTTTCTTTTTATATATTCATCTATCATCAAACTATCCAGAGGACCAGGACGATACAGTGCATTCATAGCAGTTAAATCATCTAAGCTTTCGGGCTTAAGCTTTTTAAGATACTCCCTCATCCCTGATGATTCGAACTGAAATATCCCAACTGTTTCACCATTGGAGAAAAGCTCAAATACCTTTTTTGTATCCAAGGGTATTTTATCAATGTCTATAAATATATTCCTTTTTTCTTTTAACATCTTAAGGGTCTCATCGATAACTGTTAAGGTTCTCAATCCTAAAAAGTCCATCTTTAAAAGCCCGATATCCTCTATCCCTTTCATATCATACTGGGTGGTGATCTCATTTTTGTTAGATTTATAAAGGGGTAAAAATTCAGTCAATTTAGTTGGAGCTATGACAACTCCAGCCGCATGGGTTGACGCATGGCGCGATAAACCCTCCAAAGTTTTGGAATAGAAGATTAGCTTTTCAATCTTTGGGTCAGATTTGGAAAGTTCAGCTAGCTCAGACTGAAGCTCTAAGGCTTTGTCCAAGGTCATATCAGGCTCCCAGGGGATCTTTTTGGCGATTTTGTCAACCTCGGAGTAGGGTATTCCTAAAACCCTGCCAACATCTCTCACCACCGCTCTTGCTGCCATTGTTCCGAAAGTTATAATCTGGGCTACATTATCTTCTCTATACTTATTTATCACATATTTTATTATTCTATCACGTCCACGGTCTGAGAAATCTATGTCTATATCCGGCAAAGATATCCTTTCCGGGTTTAGAAATCTCTCGAACAAAAGCCCATATTTTATCGGGTCGATATTGGTTATGCCTAAAGAATAGGAGACTAAACTCGATGCGGCTGAGCCCCTTCCAGGTCCAACCGGAATGCCTCTGAATTTTGCATAGTCGATGAAATCTTTTACAATAAGAAAATAGCCCGCATAACCCATCTGCTTTATTATCTTCAACTCATATTCCAACCTCTGCTCCAACCCTGGTGTAACTTTCGAATATCTTGAAGCTAATCCCTTTTTAGCCAGATATTCCAAATATGACTCTAAGTTATCATATCCTTGCGGAACAGGAAGATGTGGAAGGTGGAATTTGCCGAACTCCAACTGCAGGTTACATTCCTCTGCTATTTTTATTGTGTTCTCTATTGCCTCAGGAAAGTCTTGGAAAAGTTTTTTCATCTCCTCAGGAGATTTGAAATATAGTTGGTCTGTTCCGAACCTTAATCTGTCAGAGTCTGAGATCATCTTTCCAGTCTGGATGCAGAGTAAAGCATCGTGAGCCTCGAAATCCTCTTTTTTGAGATAATGGCAATCGTTGGTGCAGACAACTGGAATTTCGGTATCTTTAGCCAATTCCAAAAGGAGCTTTCTTGCTTTTTTCTCATCCTCAAGTTCATGGTTCTGAAGCTCTAAAAAGAAATTTTTTTCACCGAAAATCTTTTTGTAATCTAATGCTACATCTTTTGCCTTTTTATGTTTATCGTTTAAAAGAAGCCATGGGATTTCTCCTTTTAAACAGCTGGAAAGTCCGATTAAACCCTCTGAGTGCTTTCGAAGGGTCTCTTTATCGATCCTTGGCTTATGATAGAATCCTTCTAAATATCCAGCAGTTGAGAGTTTTATAAGATTTTTATATCCATCCTGGTTTTTAACCAGAAGTATGAGATGAAATCCAGCATCCGGAAGACCTCTTAGAGGCTCTTTTTTTGTTCTATTTACCGGGGCAACATAAACTTCTGAGCCAATTATCGGTTTTATACCTGAGGCGATTGCCTTTTTGTAAAACTCGATAGCTCCAAACATATTACCATGGTCGGTAATAGCTAAAGCTGGCATTCTGTAATCTTTAGCCTTTGAGATAAAATCATCTATCTTCAAAGCCCCATCTAAGAGACTATATTGAGTGTGGTTGTGCAGATGGACAAAATCAGCATGCTTCATTTTTATTCCTTTAAAAAGTCAATTTAATTTTATCAAATTTATAACTAAAAAGCAATAAGAATTTTTGTCTTAAAGATTTTATTTGACAAGGTAAATAAATCTACTATTTTAATTTTGTATAGGGTGGTGAAAAGATCGAATATACATAAAAGTGGCTTAAGAGATGAGATAACATGAAGAAATTAAATGCGATAAAGCATTGTACCGGATTGAGTTTAGCTTTAAAAAGATTTAATTTATGGTGGTAATACAATGGTAAATGATGAGAAAGTCAAAAAATTACTTTCAAAGATTGTAGAAAAGATTAAAAAGGAATATAAACCCGAAAGGATTATTCTTTTTGGTTCTTATGCTTGGGGAAATCCAACTAAAGATAGTGATATCGACCTATTCATTATTAAAAAGACAGCCAATTCTCCTATGGAAAGGTGGATAGCTGTGAGGAATATTGTTTATAAAGAAAATCTGCTTATCCCTTTTGAGCCTTTGGTATACACCCCGGAGGAGGTTGAAAAAAGGTTAGCCTTGGGGGATAGCTTTATCAAAACCATATTAAAGAAAGGAAAAAACCTCTATGGGTAAAAAAGAAGCAGAGGAGTGGTTTTCACGGGCAAAAAAAGATATAGAAGAGGCAGAGTTTCTTTTGAAAAATGACCGTGCCGAAGAGTTTGTGGGTTTTTTTATTCAGCAGGCGGTGGAGAAATACCTTAAAGGATTTCTGATTTCCCATGGCTGGGAATTAGAAAAAATTCATGATTTGATTACCCTTTTAGGCAAAGTGATAGAAATTGACAAAAAATTTGAAGAGTTCGCTCCGCCACTTCAGAGGATTACTAAGTATTACTTGGACAGCAGATACCCTTTAGGTTTTGAGATCAGATACACCAGAGAAGAGATGGAAGAATCGCTTAAAAAAGCTAAAGAACTTATTGCTTTAATAGAGGAAAAATTTAGATAGAATGGTACCTTATATTCTTGTGCTCCGGCTGGATGTTATGCGTATGCATTCACACGAATCATCCAGCCGAACCGGAAGACGGATGATAACATCCGTCGAAGAGCAGATAATTTTCCTTCTTAGATAAGCTAAGCTTTTTAATAATATAGTTATTTTTTATTACAAATCAAATCTCTTGATCGATTCCGAAATTATTTATCTTTAAGTTCTTTTAAACTTCTTAAAAACTCCTCCCTGCACCCAACACAAACTAAAAATTCACGCTTAAGATAAATTTGCTCCTCCAGTTCTTTTTCACTCAAATCTTTTGTGTTCTCAATAATTTTTTTGATCTTTTTTTCCATAAAATCTTCTGGCTTTTTAGATAAATCTTCTAAGTATCCATCGAAATCTGAGAACACCTCGATTTTGATCCGATACCTTGTTTTACCTTTTCTAAATCTCTTTCCGCAAAAATCACAGCGGAGTTTTTCTTTTTTTTCTGTTGTCATCTAAGGATAAACTTTTGAGTTCCATTTTAAGAAATTATAAATCTCATGGTATCCTCTTTCTCATTACTCAAATCTCCAAATCTGGGGTTACGGATATTTTCTCATCATCTTGAACAATATTATTCCTGCTAAGAATCCACCGATGTGAGCAAACCAGGCAACACCTCCTGTTACTTGCGAACCCAATGAGGGCAAACCATAAAGTAGTTGCAAAATAAACCAGAATCCCAAGACAAACAAGGCGGGAATTCTGACTACTCTTGCAAAAAATCCGAAAAAGACTAAAGTCCAGATCCTTGCTTTTGGAAATCTTAAAAAATAAGCACCTAAAACTCCAGCTATCGCACCGGAAGCACCAACCATTGGAACCTGTGAATTGGGTGAGGTTAAAATGTGGACTAAGGCTGCTACAAGTCCTGATATTACATAGAAAAAGAAAAACCTCAGATGTCCCAACTTATCCTCAACGTTATCTCCAAATATCCAAAGATATAACATATTACCGCCTAAATGGAAAAGACCACCGTGCATAAACATTGAGGAAAAAAGGGTCAAGGGAATAGGTGATGCTAACTCTGGAGTGAGTTCCTCAAAATGAACGAGCTCATAGGGAATTGCTCCATACTGAAATATGAAATGATTGAAATACTGACCCTGGGCTATCTGATAAAAAAAGACTAAAATGTTTATAATTAACAATGAAACTGTAACCACAGGTTTTCTGTATGAGGGTATGTCGTCTTTTAAAGGAAGCATCTGTTTTTTTCGTAAGGACCCATATGGGTCCAGTTATGTAGGTCAACCATGCCCCAAGGGCTGGTTGACAAATCTTCTGCTTTTTAACCTCACCCTAACCCTCTCCTTAAAAAGGAGAGGGAACGGTTTCCCTTCCTTCCTAAGGAGGGGATTAAGGGGAGGTTTTGAACACAGGTTGACTTTATTTTGTCAAGTAGGCTAGGCCATACTTGACCTACAAAACTAATTAAAAAAGGTTTGTCAAGTAAAAAAATTTCCCACCAAGACAAAGTGAGCAACAGATCTAAGAGTCTAGTGAATTATGACTGAATCATACTAATCCGGTCGGAAGATGGCGTCCAACCCAGCAGGCAAAAAGAAAAGAAGAGCGAGAGCAGCGGTAACCCCGGCGGCTGATTCATTACCTGCGAATCCAAACAAAAATGCCAGGATGAAAAATCCAAAGCCTATAACAGCAAGCACTGTGCTCTTCGTAGGACCGGTTCTGACCTTGCTGTCCCAAGGGATTTTGGCTTGCTTCCACGTGTCTTTGAGGGTCTCCTTAAAATATCTAGATTTCTCAGCTTTCTCCTTCTTAGAATAATGTATGTCACCGAGATAGAAATAGTAAGCCAAGAGAGAATCGAAGTCTTTAGTATCACCATAAAGGCTAATGCCTTTAATAATCTGTTTAATGTTGTTCTCAAAAAAGGCCATAAAGTCACGTTCTGCCAGTTCTAATTCCTTTTCACGTCTCTTAGCTTGAAGAATCTTCTCATATCGTGCCGGGTTGACCATCGGGTGACTTGTGGCATAATGGCGTCCAAGCATCGTAACCTGATGACGCCACATTTGTAGTCTGTTCATTGATAAACCTCCTATTTTATGAAGTCTAGTACCTAAAACAATAGAGTGAATTTTTTGTTAACTTATTATGAACAACCTTGATTAAGAAGTCAAGAAAGATTTAGCCGTAGATGGGAATTTTTAGCGAGAAAAGAACCTCAAAATCCTCGCACCTTTATCGAAGTTCTTCCCAGGTTTTCTCACCGGCTTCTTTCAGGATATTTGCTATCTCAAAATGGCCTGCCTTAGATATGAAATCCCTGTAGAGTGAGTCTATGAAGATTCTTATCTCTATTATGTTATCTTGTAAGTTAGTGTCTGGAAGAAATTTTTCATTAATCATAATGTTCAACCTTGTTGCTTTGTAGTATCAGATTTTTCAGTTGTCGTTGGTGGTGGAGGCTTAGGCGGTTCCTCAAGACGGATTAGTGATTGCTTTCCTTCGAAAGCCTCTGTCATGATCTTATCAATGATCTTTTTTTCATCGGGTGTAGGAAGTATGACATCTAACCCTAAAGTCTTCAATTCTCTGTAATTTATGATATAATCGTGCGAAGGGTATCCGTATACGAGTTTTTCTATTAAGCGTTGACGCACCTTAGGTTCGAAAGGTAGATATTGTTCTACTATTCTGTCTGCGTATTCTTTGCCAACCGATAGTGCTCGATTGTATTCGCCTAATTTTTGAACATTAAGCGCTTGGAGAAGTGGCTCAACAACAATGGAGACGAAATTGATGGCATGCTTGACCGAATCATTTACACTCAGACCTGACCGACCCATTATCAATAAAACTGCCTGTTCCAATGTCTTAAGAGAAAACTTTTGCAATTCTTCTAAAGTCTTGAAAGGGTTTAAGGCAGAGACGTAAGCCTTATTACCTCCCTCTACAGTTTCCCAAATTTGCGTGTCGAGTGGTCCCAGATGCGCAAGCTCGTCGATAACTATCCTGTCAGCACCCAGGCAAAGCAAAGTAGCAGCGCTCGTGGCAAAATACGGAATTATAGCAGTTAATCTGATGCAATGCATTCGTAATAGGTCGACGATCTGATAAGCGACATTTATATCGCCACCTGTACAATGAATAATTAGATCCATAGAATCACATTTTTTGTCACCAACACAAGTTTGGAGCATCAATAAATGTTTGTACTGTAGAGATTCATCTGGAAGAATCAGAGTGGCAACGGTCGAATTGCGTTTTTTTGCGAGTTCGGCTATATCCTTCATTTTTAGTCCTCTTATTAGGCTTTGAATAACAATTTACTAAAGATTTATCTATTTGTCAATGAAAAAATAACATATAGATGTTAATAGAGTACAGCAAGCTTATGGGCACAAAGACACTGGGCAGAGAAAGGTATGACTCCAACTAAGCCTTAAAGTTAGGCAGGATTCTTATGTGTAAAACTGATTTGTGTTGGCTTATAGGATGGTCCGTCTCCGTGTCTTCATTTTATCACCTTAAACTTCGCCTCAACCACTTTCAAATTCCCCATCCTATCCTTTGCACTTATCTTCAAATTATGCCAGCCATAAGATAAATTACTGTTCGGTTTTGAAATCAAAATCCTTTTCTCCGGATCATATTCTGGAATTAACCACTCTCCATCCAAGGAGACTTCGATATCATCCTCTGAACTAAAGCCGGAGAGGTCATCATATATTAAGGCTTTTATTTTAGGTCTTCTTCTTTTTGTTCTCTGTGATTTTTTAGGATATAAAATCCTTATTTGAGGGGATTTTTCATCCTCTAAAAGAGCATAGTCCGATAAATATCGAACCTTACCACTTACTTTTTTATCCTTCGGGTCCAATTTTTTACCCACAAATCTCCATTTTTCTTTATCATATTCATAAATAGCAATCTTATAAGGGTCAAAGTCCTCTCCTTCAAAAAAAAGATAGACTTCTACAAATCCGGAAAAAGGAATATCTTGAGGTTTAAAGGAATATAGATTCCCTATTATTTTATGTTTGATTTTTTTCGGAGGGTCTTTTTCCTCTATAGTTAAATTTATAGATTTGTATACTACACCTGGTTCAATTTTTACAAAAGCTTTCTTATCAAAGGAAAAAGCTTCTCCTCCATTTTGTGGGGTTGCAATCGAAAGGGAAAGTGGTCTTGTAAAACTTACTGTGTCTCCGTAAATGGTTTTACCATCTATTAAAAGCAAAAGGTCATTTATATCTTTTTGAATCAAAAGAAAAGTTAAAGAATAGCTTTTAACATCCTTTTGTATAAAAGAGAAAGGATTGAAATTAAAAAATCCGCTTTTTATTTGAATTTTTGGCTCTGTTTTCAAAATGTTATTGAAAAATATATCCAGTTTCAAAAAACCATCTTTAAAAGAATATTCAAAATCTAACTTAATCTTTTCTTTTTGATTATCTTTTTTGAGTTTTTCTTCATTGATTAAGATATATTTATAATCTGATTTTAAACCATAGCTATCCTCTGCCTGTATCCTTACAATTAAGGGATCTTTTTTTTCATTTGTCCATAAGAATCTATATTTACCCATACTGTCTTTTGAGTCATCTAAAGGTTTCGGATGCACGAATTCTTTTTTATACCAATTAATTTTTTCAGGAGTGCTTTTTTCAAAAGTTATATATTTGATTCTACCGTCATCTTTTAAAATCCCCTCGACAAAAAAACTACCTTGATACTCATTCTTTTTTAATGATATAATCTCAGGTGATTGGTTAAACACTAAAAAAAATTCTGCACATGAGAAGTTTCCATTAGCATCATAGACGAAAATCTCTAATTTATGCTTTGGAGAATTAACACTTTCTTTTTTACCATAAGTTTTTATTAATCCATCTTCTGTATTACCTGTCTGATAGAAATTCAATCTGTTCCCTTCATCAATAAAAAGCTTATAAAAATTCAAGTTTTTCTCTCTTTTCAGTTCGAAATCACGCTCTAACTCAACCATCCAGGAATCCTCAAAACTTACGGTATCATAATGAGAAGAGAAGATAAGCTTTCCATCTAAGTATGCAAAAAGCTTATAAATTCCAAAGAATTTGTTTCTCATCTTATCATAACAACAAACCTCAAGTCCAATTTTTCCCCAGACTATGGGAGTTTGTTCTAAATAATAAACTTTCTTTTCCCTATTGTAGATAAAATTGAAAGTTTTCGGCTCTTTCTCTCCATCCACAAAGGAATCTGTGTCTTTTGGTCTGATCAAAAGTTTTCTGAAAACAGGGGGGTCAAAATCGGGAATAGAAACACCATGAGTTAAGGGATTTAAAGGACGGTTTTCGCTGTCCCTTAACTCGAAGTGGAGATGGGGTGCTCCTGTGCCTGTTTCCCCTGTATACCCTACCAGTTCACCCTTTTTTACCCTTATCTGGTTTTCTTTTAAAAATAGATTTAACTTATAGCTTTTTCTTTGAATCTGTTTTTCTCTGACTAATCTTTCTATTTTCGGGGCAAATTTAGATAAATGTCCATAAACAGCATATCTTCTGTCATCAAGTTTCAGATAAAGACCTTTTCCATAACCCCAAAAAGAGCAATACACCCTGAAAACCCAGCCTGACTTGCAGGCGAAAACCTTATAACCTGTTTTCCCGTAGGTCCTTATGTCAATACCAGTGTGGAAGTGAAAATTTCTGTGGTCACAAAAAACCGAGGTGAGATTTTTCGATTCTTTCAAAGGAAAAAAGTAGCCTGACCGTCCAGGTGTTGACTTTTCCTTCCCTAAAACCGAGATTGTAAAAAGAAAGAAAAGAAAAAAGGAAAAAAAAAGCTTTTTAAACATATTTTGCGGACGCATCAAGAGATAATATTAATTTCAGCACTGTTTTTTGTCAATCTTTTTATTAGGTTTTCGGTAAAAATCGCTTGTGAAAGAAGAATTTTTGCGTATATTAAAATTGATTTCAGAAGTTAAAAGATAAAAAGGAGAAAACAAAAAATGATGAAGCTAATGCGACAACTCACCAAGCATATAATATGGATTGTGGTGGTTGCTTTTGTAGGAACAATAGTCTTTGCCTGGGGAATGCAATTTACCGGAGGAAAGAAAAAAACAGGAGTTATCGCTACGATAAATGGAAAGGATATTCAGCTCCAGGCCTTTCAATATTTTTATACGCAAAATTTAGAAGGAGCAAGAGAACAATATGGTGAGGTAACCGAACAGATGGTTAAGGTTATAAGAGATAATACCTGGGATAATTTGATCTATCAGACCCTTCTTCAGCAGGAGATAAAAAAAAGGAATATCAAGGTAACGGGTAAAGAGCTTTATGATTTTTTGAAGAGGTTTCCTCCACCAGAGTTGAAAAAATCTGAGATTTTTTTGACCGATGGCGAATTCGATAGTCTGAAATATGTACAAGCCTTAGCGGACCCAAGGATTCCCTGGGGTCAATTGGAAGCTATGATAAGACCCCAGCTTGAGATTACAAAACTCCAGGAGCAGATAATCGGACTTGTGAGAGTCTCTGATGAGGAGGTGAAAAGAGAATATATTTTAGAAAACGAAAAGGTTAAGGTCAAATACATCTTTATCTCACCAGATGAGTTTGAAGCCGGAGATATTGAGATAAAAGACCAGGATATCCAAGAATATTACCAATCTCATCAGGATGATTTCAAGTTAGAACAAAGAGCTCAGCTTGCTTATATCCGGTTTGACAAAAAGCCCAGTGATGAGGATGACCAGAAAGCAAAAGCGGAACTTTTGGAGATAAAAGAGCTTTTAGCTGAAGAAGAGGATTTTGGTGATTTGGCCCTGGAGTATTCTCAGGACCCTGGTTCAGCTGAGGAGTTTGGTGATCTCGGGTGGTTTGGAAAAGGGGAGATGGTTAAGCCATTTGAGGATGTTGCTTTTACTTTAAATGAAGGTGAGGTCTCCGACCCGGTTAAAACCAATTTTGGATGGCATCTGATCAAAGTTTTAGAGAAAAAGAAGGAAATCAGTATTGATCAAGAGAAAGGAAAACAAAAAGTCCATGCGAGCCATATCTTGATAAAGGTCATTCCCTCAGAGGAGACTATTGAAAAAATCCGATTCAAAGCAGAGGGTTTTGCTGAGGAGGCAAAAGAATTAGGTTTCGAAGAAAAAGCAGAGGAGGATTTCTTAAAAGTGGGTTTAACATCCATTTTCAGCAAGGATAGTTTCATCCAGCCACTTCTGGGTGTGAATGAAGATGCTAAAAAATTTGCAAATGAATTTAAAGTGGGGAAAATATCAGATGTTTATGAGACTGAGAAAGCATTCTTTGTTTTTCAGCTCAAACAGAAACTTCCATCAGGAATTCAGAGTTTAGAAGAAGTGAAAGAAAAGGTGAAAGCCTTATTGTTCAAGGAGAAAAGAGATGATTTGGCTTTTTTGGATGCACAAAAGATTTTTAAGGAGATGAAATCTAAAAAAAGCTTTGAGAAAGTTGCTTCTGGGTTCGAAAGAAATATCTCTCAAACAGAGGAATTTTCTCGCAATACTTATTTAGCAGAGGTAGGGAATTCCCCTGAATTTAAAGGAGCTGCCTTTGCTCTAACCGAAAAAGACCAAATATCACCACCTGTGAGAACTGATAGAGGAACATATATATTGAAACTCTTGTCTAAAAAAGAGACAGATGAAGAGGCTTTTTTAGCAGTTAAAGATTCTTTAGCTAATCAGCTTTTTATACAAAGACAGAATGATGTTTTTTTACAGTGGTATGCTCAGCTAAAGGAGAGTGCTAAAATAAAGGATTATAGAAGTGAGTATTGGAGAGAGACAATCTATTAAGTCTTTCCGCTTGTAGCCCACCTTGCCCTCAATGTTTGTATTTTATTTTTTAGTAGATCTCAACACATCGGAGCCATAAAGGCTCCTCTACGCGTAGCAGAGGGTTTATCCCTCTACTGTTTTTAGCGTTGTTGTTGCATTTTGAATGCAGCAAGGAATTGCCGAATTAGAAATTCGGCAACAACAAAAGTTTTTTGTTAGTTGTTGGTCAAAAGACCAACAACCAAGCTCTTTTCTGTGCCCGCCAGGTCCCCCGACTTGGCGGGATACCTGTTCGGGTCAGGGGACCCGACCAGCACATATGTAATTTTTTTTTCCATAGAAGTAGCCCACCTTGCCCCAAGGTGGCATCATCTTTTCTGATGCTTCGGGAATAGGAATTCCCGGAGCTAAGGAGCATCGGCAAATCCTTTTGCCGATGCATCACCAAAGTTCCTATTTCAATAACACTAATTTTTTTGTCTGATAGGAATCTCCAACTTTTAGCCGGTAAAAGTAAACTCCTGAAGCAACATCTTTTCCAAAATCATCCTTCCCATCCCAGAGCACAGATTTGTAGCCCGAAGACAAATGTTCGGAAACCAAAGTCCTTACCTTTCTTCCTAAGATATTATAGATGTTTAAGCTGACAAAACCTGAATTCGATAGAGTGAATTCTATCTTGGTTGATTGGTTGAAAAGGTTGGGGTAGTTCTGGAAAAGAGTAAATTCAGAGGGTTTTTTTCTGTTTTCGTCCTCATCCTTGACATCAGTCATATCCTGATAGTATTCGCTAAAAGTAATAACATCTATAAAATCAGCATCCTGTTTGCTTCTTAAGTAATCACTGACTTCTTTAAAATCGTCATCATCATATCCCCAAATGCCTGGGTTGGATTCAACTATATCATGGAACAAAAGAATTAACAGCTGACTATGCTTGATAGTATGGTCTATACTTGCTTTTATATTATTGACTGGTGTAGAACCGTATATAGCTTTTACCTTCAGCAAAAATTCAGAATCACCTTCGACTGGAACGAGTGGTTGGTATTCGCCGTTTATGACACAACGAGCCAGCTTGTGATTTTCTTTCACCTCAGCAACGACCGCATCATTGAACGCACCAAAGGGGTAAGCAAAAAACTTAGCGGATTGAGGAAAACCATTGTTGACCAGCCATTGGTATGCACCATTGACCTCCTGGTCTAATTCCTCAGCACTGCAATTTTCTAAGTGTGGGTGGCTTTCTGAATGATTTGAAATATCCCACCCGGCATCCCGTAAAGTTTCTAAGTTTGCTTCAGTCATATAACCTTTTAGTCCGAGCCAATCTATAACTACAAAGGATACTCCTTTCTGTCCATTTCCATCCATTATAGGCTTGGCTATATTTAGTACTGAAGCGCATCCGTCATCGAAATTGATTATACATTTAGCCTTAGCCTGATAGTTATATCTCAAATCGTCAAAGCTAACACTTACGGTGTTACCAACAGTCGCATCACACCTGACTTTTATCCGAATCATTGTGCTTTCCCAGCTATCGTTATCATCGTTTGTAAAAGCATCTTTATCAATTACAAGTTTATTCCAGCCCGACACCAAATACCCACTACCATCCCAAGCCCCACCGTCAATATTTATATAAAAGAACTTATTCCATGCTGGGTCCGAAGTAAGAAACAACGACAAATATTCCAATTTTTCTGCATCGCTTACGTAGACCCAGAGGATGAAATTAGTAGCTGATCCAAAATTTTGATTTATCGTTTTTGTAGAAAAAACTTCTCCCCCACACGGTGCGTTCAATTTTAGGCTTTGGTTACCTTCCTTCTTATGGTCAGTATCGGCTTCTTGTGAGTATCCCGGATCACCACCTGCGTTCCAATCGTTGATATTTTCAAAATCCTCCAAAAGAGTTTCTTGAGCTCTTTCCTTTCTATCCGTATAAGCATGTATTCCTCTAAACCCAGTTGCATACAAACCATGTCCTGTCCCACTCCCCCAACTTTCTGCAGTCACACAGACGTTTCCAGAACCATCTACTGCTATGGCATCAGCATCATTGCAGTTTGCTGGTCCGCTGTTCCTTCTTATCCAAGGAGCGTCAATGGATTGACCAAAGACAGGGATATTGCACAAAAGCAAAATTAGTAAAATCAAAAACCTTTTGGTCATTTTTGTCTCCTTTTTAAGGCTGACAAAATTACAGGATTATTATATACTCGAAATCAATAGAATAATAAGCCTAAAATGAAGAAGAATCAATGGAAATCCTAAAAGCTTTTCAGTGCTGTCGGGAGTTACCTCATAACAGAGCCTTAAGCATTAGGAGGAAACTCCTGACGCCACCATTTAAGTTTTTTCCTTGAGGTGATAGGCACGGAGACCCTTCTCCGTGACTTTCTAAGTAGCGGACAAGGTGTCCGCTGCTATCATTAAAATTATCAGAAGTAGCCCACCTTGCCCCTAAGGTGGGCATCACCTAAGTTTTATTCTGATGCTTCGGGAATAGGAATTCCCGAAGCTAAGGAGCATCGGCAAATCCTTTTGCCGATGCATCAAAAAACACCTACTCCTCTAATTTTGAACCCTCACCCAAGGGTGACCATTCTCCAATATGCTCGGTGTAGATTTTGCACTTGCCCAATGAGGTCCATTTTTCGCTGGAATTGTAACCCCACCCCAGATACTCCGAGCCTCCACCTCCTATTGTGGTTATCAGATACCTGTTGGCTAAGTGTCCGAAGGCTTTTGACTGGGCCCAGGGTGAAGGGCGGTCTCCTCCGGATGGGTCCACGGGTATCCATCCATAATTGGGAAGGTAGATCTCACACCAGCGGTGAAAAACCTCATCCAAGCTCGCATCGTCCCCTCGGATTGCCACAGAGCCGGCATATCTTGCAGGGATTCCGGATGCACGGCACAAAGCAATATAGACAAAACTATATTCTGAACAGGAACCTGAGCCCCTTTTTAAAACTGTAGGGGCAATATTCCATCCACCAGCTAATTCATAATGCATCTTATCTAACACAAAATTATAAAGCTTCCTGGCTATCCAGTATGGATTTTTCTCAGAACCAAAAGCTTCTTCAGCAGATCTTTTTATGAATGGGTCATCTATACGAAATTTAGTGTCATCAATCAGATATTTCCTTTTTATTTGCTCTGGAATATCTTCTAATTTTCCAACTTTTTCTGGAAATATAAAATAGTCGGTCTGGTATAGGTTTGCTTTTGTTTTCATCGACACCCTTTTGAATTCAGTCGGTTTTAAACTCTTGAATCTAAAAAAGGCGACTTTCTGTCCCCATTTATCGATTAAAATATCTTCGGGCTGGGGCTCAAATTGGACTGAATCTAAAAGGTCTTGATTAGGAAGGTTCTCTGGGATAGCTATATAGATTTTTAGCTCTTTTATCTCCCCTGGTCCATAATTTCTGAACTCATGGGTATATTCTAAGGATTGACTCTTTTTCTCCTTTCTTTTTAAGACCTCTTCATCCTCGACTTTTATCTTATAAATGGTATCTGACTGATAATCCACATTCCACAGATACTTTCCATCCCAGGCTAATCCTCGTGCGTAGCTGTTCGGGGATTCGAAAGCAACGATAACTTCACCTTTATCCGGTGTTATCATAAAGATTTTATCTGCGATTCTGTCTGATACCCATAGATATTTGCCATCCCAAGAGAGTCCCTGAGGGGTAGAGGATGGAGAAGGAAGGGTAATAATTGTAGTCCCATCTTCCGGGGAAATCTGGTAGATTTTATCAGCTCTGCTGTCTGATACCCAGAGGTATTTTCCGTCCCAACAAAGACCCATAGGGCTGGATGAGGGACAATAGATTGTTTTTACTGCGATCCCTGTTTTAGGCTCAACTTGATAGATTAAATTTTCCTCTAAGTCCACATTCCAGAGATATTTTCCATCCCAGGCTAATCCCGAAGGTCGAAAGCCTGGAGAGGATAAGGAATTTTTAATCTCTCCATTTTTTGGATCGATCTGATACAGAGTATCGGTCTTATGATCAGCCACCCAGAGGTATTTACCATCAAAAGTTAGTCCGGTGGGACAGGTTCCGGGTGAAGGAAAAGAGGATACTATATCGCCGGGAACTGAAAAGGACAGATTAAAAGTCAAGGCAATAAAGAAGAAAAGAAAAAAAATGATTTTAATTTTTTTCATTTCACTCCTCCTCTGAAAAAAGTTTTGTTTTTTGAAGATAAATTTAAAAAAGATGTTAGTCAAGGAATTTTAAAAAATAAGTCCCTTAAAAAAGAGACTTATTAAAAAACTTGGGGATTTAGTTTGTCCTTTTAATATGTTATCTGAGAAGAAGGGTAAATTGTGACCTAAAATAAATTCACTTTAAAGGTTTATCCTCCAACAGAGCCATAAATGCTTCCTGGCCGGGCAGGCTGCTACGTATTTTAATTTTGTCAGAAAAAATCCGGACACAACTTAGGATAATCTTTTTATTCGAATCTCCAGCAACTCAGCTGAGAAGTTGTCTTTTTGGACTGCTCAGGATCAGTTGATTTCCACTGACCTTGACTCATCCATCCTCCATAAAAGGGAGAATCATAAGTTTTTTTTGTGGCTTTTGTTATCCTTTTTTTGGTCTTTGTCCTTTTAGTATTTTTCTTTTGCATATTTCACCTCTTTTAAAGAAGGGAAAGGGATGATTTAAATCCCTTTCCCTTCAGTTTTTATAGGGAAAAGCCATTAAGATTTTGGAGGTGTTGGCTCCTCCCAGTCGAGTGTGCCCTGTAATACTATTCTATACTCTCCTGTCTCGGTGTTCCAAGAATCCACTTTGCACCGGCATACTGTCGAGTTGAAAAGAAGATCTGTTATCCGATGCTGCAAAGCCGCAGGAGAGGTCGGAGTCTTCTCGATCCAAGGAAAATTCTGGTATCTGAAGGTCTGCATTCTGTTCACCCCTTTCTACTTTTAAGAGTTTTTCACTTCAAAAGGTAAGAGAGAGATAGAGATTGTTTAAAAAAAGTTTACCTGTTCATCCATCCAATATCTGGCTCCTCATGGTCCAGAGTACCATGCAAAATCACACGATACTCGCCGGTCTCAGGATTGAACGAATCGATCTTGCAACGTGCATAGACCGAAGAGTAGACCAGATCGCTTATTCTTGACTGCAAATAGCTCGGAGAGTTAGGAACTCTCTCAATGGTCCTGAAATCATGCCAATTGAATCTCATCTCTTTCACCCCCTTTCCTCATTAAAAGATAATAAAATTTTCTCTCTCTTCCTGATTAACCCCTTTTTTTCTATTGAAAAATTTTTCAGACTAAATTCAGATCTTTGACAATTACAGCTTATCACAATCCTGTATCCAAGATAATTTTCTGAATTATCATCTTTTTTTGTTTGGGTGCTCATCTTCTGTTCGAAGGAGATTAAATCCTTTATTTTTTTTCTGATATATTTTTTATCTGAGTTTTCATAATAATTCATCTTCTTCTCACCTTCAACTATCGGATGGTTCCAACTCTTCTTTAATAAAATATTTAAATTTTATTAAATCTTTAATCCTATCTTTTGTATAACTTTTTCTCCACCCAAAAAAAGAAGAGATTTTTTCTGGATAGAAGACTAAGGACGTATTATCGAAAATATATTTAGCCAGCTGAATTATTCTTTGGTGCCTTTTTGAAAGCCTTTTCTTAGATAAAAACTCTTTTAAAAGAAATAGGGAGAAATAACAGGAAAAACGAGCTACATTTTTCTCTTTGCATTCCACAAAGAGGTCAAATCTGTTCAGAGGAATTTTATATCCGCAGGTGATTCCGCTTACCGTTTTCATCTGGGATATAAAGGAGACTAAATCGATTATCATATGTTCTAAAAGATGAGCAAGATCAGTTACGCCTCCTACCTCTTCAATTGGTAAATCTTTTTTTGCAAAGGAATCAAGGCTTCCGTATAAAAAACTCACACAACATTTATGTTTATGCAAAGTGGGAAAAAGCCTGTGAATTTTTTTATAGAGCTTTTCGAAATTGATTTTTTTTGTTTTTCCCCGAGAGGAGATATCTAAAACTAACTTGAGCTTAAGGCTTCCCGGTCTGAATCTTGGATTAAAATAAGATATCTCTGGGAATTTTCCGAATGATAGGTCTATAATCCGCATAAAAATTGATAATTAGGGGTTGCTTTTTATTTTCTTATCGGCAAGGTTTTGAGTTTCTTTTACAATTTTTTAAAATTTTTCAAATTGATTGTAGAGCTACTTAAAGAGGTGGGTGAAGTTAAAGCAATAGAGCCTAAATACTTCAGTAGCTTTAGGAGTTCTCTATTGACTACTTCGCCTCCTTAGATGGGAGATAAAAAAATGTTGCCAACTAACCTTAAAGAAAGGGGAAAGAAAATGTTAAAGAAAGTATTACTGGTGATGGTCTCTCTTTTCCTCCTTTTAAGCCCAAATCTTTTTGCCGGTGACAACCACGCAGTGCCTATGTTGAGAATGGGAGTTGGTGCCAGAGCTTTAGCTATGGGTGGAGCCTATGTGGCTGAAGCTCATGATGCCTCTGCTGGATACTGGAACCCTGCTGGTCTTTCAGAAATAGACTTCATCAATATCACCACGATGTA
>JAUWYR010000060.1 GCA_030615745.1 Candidatus Zixiibacteriota bacterium
CTCCCATAACCTCTGTGTATCTTGCTGGTACCATCGTATCCACTCCTTGTTTTTATCTTTTTGAAATCTTCTTTTTTCATCCCCTGGCGGGCAGGCAAGATAATATACAAGGGTGGATACTTTCTACCTGTTTAGTTACAAAAATATACGAAGCATTCTTCGAATATTCGTAGGAATGTATACGCATCTTCGCTTTTGAGTGTTGTCTAATCTTTTTTTCTCAAAAAGTGTATGATTTTTAGTATCTACACACACTCCAAAAATTTTCTTGACATTTTTCCTTTTGTATCCTACTCTATTTTGAATATAAATTTTTTTAGACTTAAAAATAAATGAAGTTTTAATTTTTTTACAGAAGGAGGTGTATCAAAAAAATTTTAAGTTAGTTTTAAAATTCGTGGTGAGACCTTTTGAGGCTAAGGAATTTATAAAGGGTAAGGAGATGCTTTTACTTAAGTAGCTTCGCGTAACGGCCTGCCCGGCCAGAGGGGATTTATCCCTTCGCAGAGCGTGAAGACTCTGCTACGCGATCACTATGTGGCGTTTCTTTGGTTAGTGCGAGAATTGGCTTGCCCAGCCAGGGATTTCCCACACAGAAAGGTGGTTATGGAACTCCAATTTTCCAACCGAAAAAGGAGTGAACCATTGGAGTGCGAAAACTTGTTTTCGCTTACAACCCATATGGGCTGCACTTAATTAGATAAGGCCAAGGGTGAGTGCACCCTTGATCAACGAGCATAGCGGTGGGCTTTGTGCCCGCCGAAATAAAACTTAAGAGATAAAAAGTGCTGTCAAAAGTTACCTTTTGTCAAGAGACAAAAAAGAGGAGAAAAAATGAAAAAAACAATTCTTTTATCTATCTCATTATTTTTGTTGTTATATTTGTCAACTTATGCCCCTACTGTGGAATTTCCTAAGGAGATAAACTATCAGGGGATGTTGACTCGGTCAGATGGCACGACTCCGGTTCCTAACGGGACTTACAGTATAGATTTTAGAATCTGGAGTCATGCAACCTACACTTTACCAGCTTATTTTAAATGGACTGATACTCTATCAGTGACTGTGACAAATGGATTATTTAATGTCCTTTTGGGAGAAGAAAAGCCAATAGACTTGCCTTTTAATGAAGAGTACTGGCTGGAGATAAGAGTTGGGTCAGATCCACCTCTTTCGCCAAGGACAAAGTTGACCAGTGTTGGTTACGCATACCGGTCTTTGGTAGCAGATAGCGCCACTGTGGCAGTATCCGCTGGAAGTGGCGGCGGTTGGGTTGATGATGGAACAGTGGTTAGATTAAATACCAGCACTGATAAAATTGGCATCGGAACGACCGATCCGGATCATAAATTAACTGTTAATGGCGACGTTGGCATCGGGTCCCCAACCCAGACGGGCTCACTAAAACTCTACCTACGCGGTTCGACTGACCCGATTCTCTGTGCAGAGAACTATATCACTCATGGCGCAGCGTTCCGCCTTTACGATGACGAGAACCACGTCACACATGAGATGCGGGTAGACGGGTCATACGAAGGCGGGTACTTAACTGTATACCGTTCAGCAGGTAATGTGGGGTTCAAGGTTGATGGCAACCACAGTGGGTCCAAAGAGCCGCTGGTGGCCATTGAGGGGTCGTCACAGTGTGCGTGTTTTGACATGAGTGTGTCGGGAAACTCCTCGGTAAAGCTCCCCATGAACGCCATTTATGACCACGAAATTTTAGACGAGCCGGGCGTGGCCAGCGACAAGGAAGGAACTGCGGGAGTGACACTGACCACTACATTGAAGGCACTTCTGTCTCGCAGCATCTGGTGCCCGGAAAGCGGCTATGTCTTGGTCCTCGGCACAGCTCAGCCTCAAATTAATCACACCAAAGGCACAATTAGCGGCGCGGAGTTTGGTGTGTCAGACTCCTCCAGCTTTTTGCCTGACAATCAGGACGTGGGATTGTGGATTGATGATGAGGTGTCAACGGGTCTTTTCCAGTACCCTGTAACTGTCCACGGTCTTTTTCAAGTCAGCTCCGGTGCTAACACTTTCTATTTCTTAGCTAAGAAATCCGGCGGCGGTTTCACGATCTATGATATGCAGCTCACACTGGTTTACTTCCCAACTGCCTACGGCACCGTAGAACCTACCCTGGCAGCGGGGCAGAATATTCCTAATGAAGACGCCCCGACGGTGTCACGCCTGAACCATCCTGACGCGGCTACCGAGCGCGCCGAGGCGGAAGCATTTAACGCCTCCCGGATCGAGCGAGAGCTGGCTGAGATGCGCGCCCAACTGGAGGCTCTTAAGCTGGAACTGGAACAAGGAGAACAAAATCGGTAAACAGTAAACGGTAAACAGTTAACGGGAAAAGCAAGGTTTACTGACAAGAATTGAGGTTAAAGCCCTGAGTATGAAGTAAGCGGAACTGGGAGTCACGCCTATCAAAGAATTTTCCTACAAGGAAACATCTATTCTCTTTTGGGTGTTACCTAAATCACAAAAAAAGACTACAATAATTCAGCTATTTTGACAAGATTATTTGAGATTTTTTATCCTCTCGTAGATTATTCTAAGACCCTCTAAGGTAAGGGTAGGATTGGCCTTTTCAATTGTTTGAGATTCTTTGAATATGGTCTGGGCAAGCCCTCCTGTTGCTACCACCCTGACTTTTCCTTTAAACTTTTTTTTAATCCTTTTGACGATCTCATCTATTCCTCCCACAGCACTGTATAAAATTCCTGATTTTAAACTCTCCTCAGTGCTTTTTCCTATTATATCTTTTGGTTTTTCGAATCTCACCCTAAAAAGTTGAGCCGCTTTTTGAAAAAGATAATAAGATGAACTTTCTACTCCTGGGGCTATTACTCCTCCTAAATATTCACCTTTTTTTGAGATAACATCGAAAGTGGTAGCTGTCCCTAAATCGACAACTATAATCGGTCCTCCGTAAAGCTTAAAGGCAGCAACTGCATTGGCAAGCCGGTCAGCTCCAACCTGGGTTGGGTCATCATATAAGATCTTTATCCCCAACTCGAGTTCATTAGAAACAACAATCGGGTCTTTCTTAAAATATTTTCTCCCAGCCTCCTGATACACAGGAGTTAAGGTGGGAACTACTGAACAAAGGATTATATCCCCAATCTTTTTTTCACCTGTATGTTGCCTTAACAAGCCTCCACATTCATCTGTGGTTTTATAATTATGAGTTGTTACACGAAAAAAATCTATTAATTTTTTTTTATCGAAAATTCCAATACCAGTATTTGTATTTCCAATATCAATAGTTAAAAGCATCTTTTTTCTCCTCGAAAAGATAGAAGTTTAAAGCAAATGCTCCAAAGATTGTAAGAATCGGCACTATTGGAAAATGGAATCTGTCCATTCCGAAAAATAGAAAGTGAATTGCCATCCAGTAGACTACGGTATACAAAAGCAAGGAAAAGATTTTGTTTTTCCTTTTTTTGAAATATAAAAAAACTCCTGAAATAAACAAAAGGAAAATTAAAATATAATAGGTCTGAGAAAAAACTACTAAGATAACATATTTATTCCACTTGAGTTTTTCACCCAAGCTTTCAAGCTTATTTTCTAAGGGAAACATATCAGTGGCGAAAAGATTTATCTGTTTTCTTATACCAAGTTTTAAAAACTTGAAATGATTATTTTTAATAAAGTCTATTGCTAAATTAAAGCATAATCGGTCAGTTTCAACTTGAATTTTAGGGTCAGGTGGGATATTTTTGAATTCACTTTTATCAGGACAGATTCCATTTCCAGCAGATTGTGGGTTATTGCCCTTCCATAAGTTTACGCCGATGTTTGTTGAGGGGGTAAAATAGCCAAGTTTTTGTTTGTTCCGAAAAATCCAGGGTAAAAGAATTAAAAACATAGCAAAAAGGATAATAAAAAAAATTTTTATAAATCCTTTCTTTTTAAGATTAAAAAAAAAGAAAAAAATCACTAAAGGAAAAAAAAGAGTTACACCTCTGGTTAGGGTGGCAAGACCTAAAAATAGACCTATAAAAATTGGTAAAAAGAAACCTTTGTTCTCCTTAATTTGAATTATAAGAAGATAAAAAACTGTCAAAAATAAAAAGGAAAACAAAATCTCAGATCCTAAAAGACTTGTGAAAAAAATCTGGCTGGGGAAAAAAGAAAGAATAATAACAGTGATTTTGGGGATATAATTAAATTCTTTCCTTTTAGCTATTTTATAAGAGAAAAAACATATCAAAACGCTTAAAAAAACATTTGCTATCTTTGCATAAATAATGTGATGACCAAAAATCTTATAGATTGAAGCTAAAAAGAAAGGGTATCCCGGGGGAAAGCGTGCTGTAGGATAACCTTCCTCTTCGTAACCTCCACCCGAAGATAGGGTATAAGCCCTATTTTCATACCACTCAAAATCAGGGAAGGTTCCCCAGTCTAAAAAAAACACACAAGAAAGTCGCAAAATAAAAGCGATTGCCAAAAAAAGTAATAAAAAATGTTTTAAGTTCACCAACCGGCCCACCACTTTTTTAAAAGAAGTTTTTAAAACAGAGAAAAAGAGAAAAAGTATTAGACCAGCTATTCCCAAGGATAAAAAGAACAATTTTAACCTCAAAATAGTTAATGGAGAAAAAGACCTATCAGGGCTTAAATTCAAAAGTAAAAGTGTAAATCTGTCAAAGAAAAAAAGAATGGAAAAACAAAAGATTGAAAGAAGAATTAAAAGAAAAAAAATACTTTTATTTGATAAAGTCATTTGTGGTTTATCTTAATAATGTTACCTCACCAGCAAATACCTTTATTTTTTTTCCTTTTGATTCAACAAGTAAAGAGCCATCATCATCTATGTCCAGAGCTTTCCCTTTGATTTTTTTTCTACCGAAACTCAACTCGATATTTTCACCTAAAACTACGGAGAGGTCTTTGATCCTTTTTTTTAAAAAAGTTAAGCCATCTTCTTTAAAGCTTGAATAGATTTTTTCGAAGTTTTCAAGAAATAACTTTAAAAGCAAAACTCTTTTCACGTTTTTTTTTAGCTCGATTTTTAAAGATGTCGCAGTTTTTTTTATTTTTTTTGGGAAATCTTTTTGGGTTTGATTAATATTTACCCCCAGTCCCAAGATCACAAAATTAATCCGGTCCAGCTCTGCTTGAAGCTCAAGAAGTATTCCTCCGACCTTCTTTTTGTTTATCAGGCAATCGTTGGGCCATTTGATCTTAGCATCGAGTCCGGTTAACTTTTTGATAGATAAAGCCAGTGCTAAACCCGCACATAAGGAAAGCGCGGGTGCTTTTGAGGGTGAAATATCAGGTCTTAAAATCAAGCTCATCCAGATCCCCAAATATGGAGGAGAATACCATGACCTTCCCATTCTCCCCTTCCCTTTTGTTTGTTCTTCTGTGATAATTAAAGTTCCCTCCTCTACCTTTGTCTGAGCCAATCTGTAACCTAATTCATTAGTTGAGCCAATCTTTCCATAGTAATAGATTTTTTTTCCTAAAAATTTCGTTTTTAAATTTCCAGTTATCTCAAAAGGAAAAAGGCGGTCAGGGATAAAAGTGAGCCTTATCCCTTTTTCTTTTGTCTGGTCTATCTGGTAGCCAAAGGACTTTAGCTCTTTTATAGCTTTCTGGATTTGAGATTTTGAGAGATGGATTTTTTCAATAAGTTCTTCAATTTTTTGAAAATCAGAAGTTTTTTTTAAAGATTTTAAAAGATCTAAGGACAGGTCAGTTAAATTTTGGTTCATCTTATCTCAATTAAATTCAAGCTCAAATCTATGGCTTTTGATGAGTGGGTTATGGCTCCTATTGAGATGTAATCGATATCGAGGTTAGAATAATCTCTTAAGTTTTTTAAATCTATATTTCCTGAGACCTCTATTTTGATATTTTTTTTGGATTTTCTTATAATTTGAGATGCTTTTTTTATCATTTGAATTGGCATATTGTCTAACATTATCATGTCAATTTTAAAACCCAAAGCGTCTTTGACTTCATTTAAGTTTTTTGTTTCCACCTCGATTTTAATTTTTTTCTTCTTGGAAAATTTCTTGACAAAATCTTTATTTTCCAAAGCAATTTTTGCTTTTTGAATAGCAGAACTTATATCTCCTGCCGCCTTTATATGATTTTCTTTTATCAATATCATATCATAAAGGCCCATCCTGTGATTTTCCCCTCCTCCCACCTTCACAGCATACTTTTCTAAAATCCTGAAACCTGGAGTGGTCTTTCTTGTATCCAGGATTTTAATCTTTTTACCTTTCATTTTACTAACAAAACTTTGGGTAAGGGTGGCTATTCCGGAAAGTTTTTGCAAAAAATTTAAGGCAGTCCTTTCGCATTTTAAAATGCTTTTCACCCTCCCTTCTATTATAGCTATTTTATCATTTGGTTTGAAATTTTCCCCATCTTCTTTAAGTGGAATAAAAAAAAGATTTGGGTCTTTTTTTTTAAATACCTTCTCCGCAATTTTAATTCCTGCCAGAACTCCTTTTGTTTTGGCAACTATCTCTGCTTTGCCCAATAGATTTTTGTGAATCAAAGCATCTGAAGTGATATCCCCAGCTCCTATATCCTCTTTTAAAGATAGTTCTATAAGTTTTTGAATCTCATTCATTTTAGGTCAAAAGAAAGATTAACTTAAATTATTGAGTTGTCAACACAAAAACACTTTTGTATTTATTATAAAAAAAGTTGACAGAGGGGGGAGTAATAGAATCCATCTGCTTCATCTGTTGGGATAAAAAAAAGACCCTCCTCGCCTGCCCGGCCAGGGAGGGCAAGGTGGGTCTACCGATTCAGGACAGGGACCCCGATAAATCGGGATTTCGCTTCGCTCAACAAGCTATGTCCCTACATAAAACTATTTCAAAAAGACTAATCTTTTAACTTCCTCAAAATCACCAGCTTTCAGCTTGTAAAAATAAACTCCAGAGGATACCTCAAATCCAGAATCATCCTTCCCATCCCAGAATGCTGTGTGGTTACCAGGATTTTTCTTTTGGTCAACTAACGTTTTTACTTTTTGCCCCAAGATATTATAAATAGTAAAAGTAGTGTGAATGGGTTGGTTCTGAATACTGTTTACTGTATACTGTATACTGGTGACCGAATTAAATGGATTAGGATAGTTCTGAGATAGGCAAAATCCTTCGATTTCTTCTTTCTTTTCATCCTCTTCAACTTCAAGAAGGGGATCCCATTTTGCAGCACAGGAGAAGTTCCAGGGTCCTCCAGATTTATTGATAACAGCTGGGACCATCACAACAACCGAATCAAGATGTGCATCTTTAACCTCAAAGGTTCCGTTCTGGTCAGGATCCAAAGTCATCTCATTGATGTATACACTTTGTCCTGCTTTATAGCCTATAATTGAGACCCTCCAATTCGCGCTTGAATTACCATAAAAGTGAAGTCTCATTCCTCCTTGAGTGGCTTTAGGATATAAGAACACGTAATTCGACCCAAGATGCTCAGGAGGGTATGAGACCGATGATTTGTAAAAAGTATCCAGCGAACTAAAATCATGAAATTGTCCGGGCACCGGGTTTATCTTCGAATTGGCATTGAATAAGTTTCCTTCAGAATAAAACTGTGACGTAATAGCTCTTGTGTTAGTGAAGAAGTTCCAGACAGTGAACTCCCTGAACGCATCATCGTAGGAACTGCCTTTAAGTGATAGTATACTATCTGTAGCGGGGATAACATTGCTTGAGTCTTTTTTTGCACAGGCGGTCCATATATCCTTCATTATATCAATTCCATATTTTTCTGTAAGATACATAGCCCAGATACAGCTGGCGTAGCAGTGATAATAGCGATATGGGTCAGAGGGATTGGATGAAAAGGTCTCTAAAGAAAGATAAGGACGACCAAAAAAATATCTTAAATAAGATAAATAATCATTTATATTATCATAAGCAACATCCTCCATCCAGACAGATGATATCTCGAACCAGTAGGGATTATATCCTGAGGGAAGGACACGCTCGGTTTCATCATATCCAAATTGTATAGCGTGGAAAAACTCGTGAGCGGAAGTTACTCTTACAGGGTCTAATGAATCAGAATACCAGCCAGCAAACTGACTATAATCACTTCGTAAGACAATGTAGCTTGTAGCCTTGGGATAGGGAGAATAAGATTCAGGTGCACACCACCCATAATATTCGTCTAATTTGAGTAAATAAATATCATATCTCGAATCCCCTCCACTGTCTCCATCACTGGGTGGAGCTTGATACCCTAAAGAATCTATCTCAAAAGCTTTTACAGAATCTAATATTTCTGCACAGCGATTAACATAATCTGGAATACCATCAACAGGATCGACATCCACACCGGATTGATAGACAGCACTGTCACCTACTGTTGTATAGTGAATCTTAAAATAAGAAGTTCCAAAAGTGTCTGGCAAACTCGGTCTTGAAAGATATGGTTTCAAAATCTTTTTCGCCTCAGGGGATAAGCTCTCAAATTTATATTCAAGCTCACCCAATAGTGGTGTTCCACAGATAGGTAAGGGAAAAGGTTCGGTCGTAATTTTTGCTCTTGAAACATCCTCTCCAAACAACCCCTTAACCCCTTGAATCAAATCTTTCTCATACTCGGTTAAATCATCACCATAAGCAAATCCAAAAAGGGTAAAAATTAAAACAAAAATAAATAACCTTTTCATTTTTTCTCCTCGGTTAAATTGAAAATATAGACCATAAGATTTTTTTTCGTTTTTTTATCGGTAAAGTTCAGGTTATTCTAAACTATTTTACCTGATTTGTCAAACTTTAATTTATTGATCTTTAAGAAAAAAGGTGCCTGTTGGGTCCCCTGACCCGACAGAATTATCTATCTGCCAGGTCGGCCTGCCCGGCCAGGGGGAACTGGCAGGCACAAAGCTCTTAAATAAGGACTATCAAGTTTTTGTTGGTTCGGGAATTGGAATTCCCGAACCTTAGCTTCGGTGCAGGAAATCCCCGGAACGGGTCTTGACGACAATTCCTGCACCAACGAGAGGAGACCTTCAGGTCTGTCTTGGACAGGTTTAAAAACCTGTCCCTACATTTTTAGCAAGCGAAAAC